>JAKAHQ010000167.1 GCA_021814855.1 Bacteroidota bacterium
CACCCATTCCTTCGATCGACTTTTTAAATGTCCAGTACATTTCCGGTTTATAAGGATTACCAAAGTTAAGACAATTTGTAATTGCCAACGGAACTGCGCCGGAACAAACTACGTTACGCGCAGATTTGGCTACGGCTATCTTTGTTCCCTCTTTCGGATTTAGGTAAACGTACCTTCCGTTGCAATCCGTTTTTGCCGCAAGAGCTTTATCGGTTCCCTTAATATAGATCACAGCAGAATCCGAGCCGGGACCGACAATTGTGTTTGTCCGCACCATTGAATCGTACTGTTCATAAACCCATCTCTTGGAAGCGATATTCGGTGAAGAAAAGATTTTTTCAAATGCACCGGAAATGCTTTCCGGCTGCGGTAAAGAATTGAAATCGAATTTATTTATTTGCTGCAGATATGCAGGTTCTTTTATTTCTCTGTAATAAACCGGTACGTTGCCTCCAAGCGCCAATTCAACCGGAGGAATAACGGCTTTTTTTTCGCCTTCGTAATTTACAATCAATTTTGGATCATCTGTGACAATGCCTATAGTCTCGCAATGCAGATCCCACTTCTCAAAAATTTCTTTTACCTTGTCTTCACATCCTTTCTTGGCAACAACAAGCATTCTCTCCTGGCTTTCGGAGAGCATAATTTCATAAGCGCTCATCCCGTCTTCACGCAACGGTACTTTGTTCAAGTCGACGATCATTCCGGATTCGCCCTTTGCGCTCATCTCGGAAGTGGAGCAGGAAATTCCCGCGGCGCCCATATCCTGAATGCCGACGATTAAATCTTGCTTAATAATTTCGAGTGTCGCTTCGAGCAATAATTTTTCTGTAAAAGGATCTCCGACTTGAACGGAAGGTCTTTTAGCTTCGGACTTTTCCGAAATTTCTTCCGATGCAAATGTTGCCCCGTGGATTCCATCGCGGCCGGTAGAAGAACCTACTATGATAACCGGGTTGCCCTGGCCTTTAGCCGTAGCCGACGCGACATGTTTTGTATCTACAATTCCTATTGCCATTGCGTTGACAAGAGGATTACCTTTATAACAATCGTCAAAATAAACTTCGCCGGCAACCGTAGGAACCCCGAAACAATTTCCGTAATCGCCAATGCCTTTTACAACTCCTTCGAAAAGATATTTTGTGCGGGGATCGTTGAGTTCGCCGAATCTCAGCGAGTTTAAACACGCAATCGGCCGGGCGCCCATAGTAAAAATATCTCTTAAAATTCCGCCGACTCCTGTTGCGGCTCCCTGGTAAGGTTCAACAGCCGAAGGATGGTTATGGCTTTCAATTTTAAATGCGACCGCTAAACCATCGCCTATATCTACCAGTCCTGCATTTTCTTCGCCCGCGCTTACAAGCAGCCGTCCGCCGCTTCTCGGTAATGTCTTCAACAGCGCAATAGAATTTTTATAGCTGCAATGTTCGCTCCACATAACTGAGAAGATACCTAATTCGGTAAAAGTGGGAACGCGCCCCAGTCTGTCGCAAATCCAACCGTACTCTTCTTCGGTCAATCCATGATCTTTGGCTAAATCTAAATTTATTTCCGGTTCTTTCATGCCCTTAATTTCGAAAAGTTTATAAATGTGCTGGTCAATATAACAAATTCATCTTTTTTTGCAGTCATTAAAAACATGGTCATAGTTTCGTAAACGAATAACGCCGTTCATCATTCAAATTGATTAAGAAACCAAACATTTCTATCTTTCACCCGTCTTAAAGACCAACAAAAAATATTCGGAAATTTAAATGGACCAGAATTTTAAGGACCACAATTACTGGCTGATAGCCGGCATATTAATCTTTATTCTAATAGTTGTGTTGTATCCGTTCAGTGTTTTTACAACAATGAAGATGGATATTACAAGAGGCCAGGCAGAGGCAATTGCTCAAAAATTTTTGGAAGGACAAAAGTTTAATATCCGCGGATATAAGAGCGAAGTCTTCCTCGATAATTCTCCGGTTGAAAACAGATATATCCTGAAAAAATTGGGGAACAAAGATTTTTCCGAATACATTAAAAATGAAAAGCGATCCACTTACAGCTGGGTAGTAATGTTTCATCAAGATTTGCCGAAGCAAATTGCACAAACCACGTATTATGTGGATGTGTCGAGTAACGGAAATGTTTTTGGCTTCACGAGAGAAATTCCGGATACAAACCGGAGTAAAACCATTTCTAAAACAGAGGCGACAAATCTTGCTTTGTCTTACGTTAAAAATGTGCTCGGCAGCGAATTTAATAATTTCGAATTGACCGAGTCCAAAGAAGAGAACTATAGCAACAGGAGCGATTATTCCTTTCGATGGGAGAAAGACGAAAATAAATTAACGGGCAAGTTGATTATCCTTGCCGTTGTTCAGGGCGATAAATTAGGCCGGTACTCATATTATTTTGAAGTTCCTCAGGTCGACCGCGAGTATATCGGATCGAGCGAAGCTTTATACGGAACCATGTCGGCAATTTTCATAATGGTGCTTATCATCATCGCCTTTTATCTGTTCCTAAAAAAATATCACCAGGGCGAAGTGTGGATAAGTTTAGGAAGAAATCTTTTCATCTTTGTATACGTCATTACTTTTCTCGAAGTGATTAATCTCTGGCCGGGAATAGGCAGGGGCACCAATTTCGGCAACCTTTCGTTTACAAATGTTAAGATAATTGTTTTCGTAGTTAACGGATTGATTATTTATTTCTTTCTTTCCTTATTGGTATTTGCAAGCTGGGCCGTAGGGGAATCGTACGCGAGAAGTTTATGGCCAAAAAAATTACGCGGCATAGACGCGCTCATCAAAGGTCATCTCTTTGCGGTAAGTACGGGAATATCATTAATACGAGGATTGGTATTGGGAGGCGCTTTGTCGTTAAGCGTGCTAATCGGCTCCATGATATTAAATACGCCTAATGCCTCAATGTTTATTTCCCCTACCAGTTTTCAAGAAATTTTTATCGGATGGCTGCCGTCGGTTTCCGTTTTGTTCGGCGGAATTGAAGCTGCAATTTTGACAAGTATAGTAATGACTTTTTTAATCGTGAACATTTCTTACCAGAGATGGAAAAAGAAATGGCTCTCAATAGCTTTAACCGGTCTAGTACTAACGTTAGGATTTTCAATTGCGTCGACGCCGCCGTCGCTGAATAATTTTAGCATAAACCTTCTTTCTAATTTTCTGTTCGGGGCTTTCCTGGCTTTCCTGTATTTCCAGTTTGATCTTTTGCTCGTAGCGAGCACATTATTTTATTTTTATATCATTCAACATAGCTTTTCTCTTTTCGCAACGGGCAATTCATTTTACTCCTGGAATCTGGCAATTGTGCTGGCGGCAATATTGATAACCCCGATAATCTATATTGTGAGCAGAATTAAAAAGGAAGAATTTATACTAGAGAATTACGGTCTGCCGTCCCACATTCAAAGAATTTCCGAAAGGGAAAGACTGAGGAAGGAATTGGAAATTGCCGCGAAGGTTCAGCTTAGTCTCTTGCCGAAGGAAGAGCCCAAACTTCCGGGTTACGATATTTCCGCAATAAGTATTCCCGCCGTGGAAGCCGGAGGAGATTATTTCGACTTTGTTAAACTCAGCGGTAATAAAATAGGTATCGCAATCGGCGATGTAAGCGGCAAAGGCATTGGCGCCGCAATTTACATGACTCTTACCAAGGGCATTCTTCAAGCTCACGCCGAAGAAGACGTGTCCCCTAAAAATGTTCTTGGAAAAGTAAACCGTCTTCTTTATAAAACCATCGAAAAAAATTCTTTTGTTAGTATGTTCTATGCCATACTCGATACTGCCAAACATACATTGCTTTATTCCAGGGCGGGTCATAATCCCGGTATATTATGCAGCGAAGAAGGCGGTAAGACAAAACTGCTTCTTAGCAAAGGAATGGCCTTAGGTTTGGAAGAAGGACATATCTTTACATCCACGCTAAATGAAGAAGAGATTGCTCTGAACCGCGGAGATATTTTTGTTCTTTACACGGACGGATTTACAGAGGCGATGAATGAAAGACAGGAATTATACGGCGAAGAAAAGCTGATAAAACTAATCGAAGAAAAGCGGGATCAATCCGCAAAAGAAATTATCAACCTTATTTTAAGAGATGTTAGAAAATTTGTGGATAACTATCCCCAGCACGACGATATGACGATTTTGGTTGTTAAGCGAGTTTAGTTTGTCCAATCGATAACCTCTTCCGATGTTACGGTTCTATTCGCGTTTTTATCCGTAACAGAAATGGTAATAACATACTTGCCGGTCTTTGCTTTTGATAAATCGAGCTGGAAAAAGATTTGCGGATTGGAATCTTTGGACTGATAATTGGAACTGAATCCGACATTTTCCTTTTCTCCGAATCCCAAAAAACTTACAACACTGCCGATGATTTTTTGCAGTCCGGTTTCTTTAGCGGCTGCGTACTCGCGAATCCCAATGTGCTGATCGAAATCGGTTAATCCATTCTTACCTTTTTGAAGATTGTACACTTCGTAATAGATGAATAACGGCTCTCCTTTTTGAAATTCGTTGAAAGGATTGGCAAGGATATTATAGTCGCCCCTGTTAATTAAAAATTTATCCGGTTTGTTCTTATCAATTTTTGAGGCCAGCAGCAAGCTGCTCATTTGTAAATGGAAATTGTTAAACCTTGTAATGCGAAAATTTTTTCTATTCACCGAAGCGCCTTTATCTCTGTCTCTTAAAATTTCGAACGAGTAAAACCCGGAATCGGGCAGACAGGAGGCACCGAGAACATTTGTGTAGAATTTTTTGGCATCCGGAAGAGCGATTATACTGCCGGCGCTCAATGAATCTACAATTATTCTCTTGTCGGTTTCTTTCTCCTCATTATTGTTAAAGAAGAATAACGCTGCAAGGTGAGAGTCTTTATAATAGCCGCCTTTAATTAAACTGTCCATTGGCGCTATAGCATAATTTACATAGACATCCGTATGATTTCGCTGCTTCAAACTTTTGAACTGACTTATAATGTACGGAACGGTAAAATTCGGGCCGGTATAGGGCTCAGACCGGTAATTCACAATCACCCGGCTGCCGTCCTCAAAGGTGGTCTGGTAAACGTTGGTGTCAAGCTGCTCGTGACCGGTGATAAACA
>JAKAHQ010000168.1 GCA_021814855.1 Bacteroidota bacterium
TTATATAATTAAGAATCAAATTACAAGATTTGAGCTGAAGGAAGATCTTTCGGTAACCCCGATGCTTCATTATTACTATAACGAAGGAGATAATTTTTTACTTCTTGGCTTTAAAGATGATTTGGGTAAATTGCGAACCGTAAATCTTAGATTGTCAAGTAAATCGATAGAGGAAAACTCCCTTGTAAATTTTCCCGGAGTCGACGATTATCTGATTCAAAACTTGGGAGGAAGAAGGATTTACTTAATTTATTCCGATAAAGATCAAAATATACTAGCGTTTAAAAGATTATGATGAAACGAACACTTATTGTTTTTTTGCTTGCCCCTTTTATTATTTCGCGCGCGCAGAATCTGGATTCGCTTTTCAACGAGTATGTAAAGATAAGAGGATTGTCCGTACCCGGTTATCCTCGCGTAACCGTAAGCGGCAAACCGGTTAAATGCGCCTTCGATGTTGTTGCCGAGGTAAAACTCAATTACGATCGGTTTAACATCAAACAGAAAGCCGTTATTGCCGGAACTCTTGACAGACCGGCCGCCGATACAAGTTTCGTTAGTCCTTCGGGTAAATTCAGAATACATTATTATAAGAGCGGCAATAACGCCCCCAAGTATGATCTTAATGAATTTGCCAAAGCGGCGGATTCGAGCTACAATTACGAAGTTAATATTTTGGGCTATCCTGCGCCTCCATCCGATAACGGTGCAGGCGGAGACAATCTTTACGATATCTATATTAAGAACGAGGGCGGGGGGGAATACGGCGGTACCACACCGGAACAAATGATAACCGATTCGACGTGGACATCGTTTATGGATTTGGATAACGACTTCGGTTCCGAATATTATACACACGGAATTGATGCGGCGCGGGTTACTGTTGCCCATGAATTTCATCATGCCATTCAAATCGGAAATTATATTTATCGCCCAACCGATAAATTTTACCACGAGTTGACATCGACCTCAATGGAAGAGTTTGTCTTCAATAGCGTCAACGATTATTATAATTATCTTGGTGAATATTTTAACAATCCGGTTAATTCTTTTCCATCCCATACGGGGTACGATCTGGCAATCTGGAATTTTTTTTTAGTTTCAAGATTTGATAGTACTTCGGTTCCGGAAAACGTCAGAGGAAAAAATATTATAAGGCGCACATGGCAGTTAATGCCTAAGGAACGGGCATTGCAAGCTATTGCCGACGCTATTCAGGAAGCAGGCTCTAATTTCAGATCTGAGTTTAGCACTTTTGCCCTTTGGACTTATTTTACAAATTACCGGGCAGTAGCGGGCAAATATTTTAAAGAGGCGGCTAATTATCCCTTGTTAACTCCCTTGATGCGGCTTTCATTTACAAAACCTACAACTACTCTAAACATAAGCTCGGAAGCGGTTTCAAATATATTTTTATTTTTTGGCGATAATAAAAGCAATCCCGCAGATACCCTGGTTTCGATAATAAGCAATTCGGATATAGCCGGCGCCTTGAGTACTATACCGAGAGAAACTTCTTTTACATATAATTTGTCTACACAGGCGTTTAACGGATCAAGACAAATAACGGATGGATATTATTCTCAAATTCAGTCAGCAAATGATTATCTGTTTTCCGAATCCAATATTTATAACGGCATTCCCATTAACGGTATAAGTATGGTTGATATTGGGTACGCTTTCCCGCAGCCGTTCAGTTATTCGCGGAACAGAATGCTCAACTTTCCCGCCTTGTCAACCGGAAGCGGTTACGGGGAGATTTATATTTATAATATAAATATGGAGTTGGTCTATTCGTCTCAATCGCGAATAATAGCCACTGATAAAATTGTAATGCAGTGGAACGGGATTGATTCAAAAGGTAAAAAATTGGGAACAGGTGTGTATATTTACATAACCAAATGCGGCGACAATATCAAAAAAGGAAAGTTTGTAATCTATAATGACTGATTATTCCGTTGAAATTCAAAATCTTGTACAGTACTTTGGCAGACGGCTCATATTTGAGAATATTAATTTTACGTTAAGCGCGGGCAGCATTGTCGGTATTTCCGGTCCAAACGGTTCAGGCAAATCTACTTTGGTTAAAATTATCGCGGACTTAATTTCTCCAACAAAAGGAAAAGTAATTCATAAAAACTCCGGCGGAATTATAACTTCCGAATTGCTTCACAATCATTTGGGTTTTGTCTCTCCTTATCTTATTCTTTATGATGAATTTACCGCCGAAGAAAACCTGAATCACTCGGCAAATATTAGAGGTATTAAATTCAATAAAGAAAAATCGGATTATCTGTTGAGCGAACTTAATCTATACGATAGGCGCGCCGATCTGGTTAGAGGTTATTCATCGGGCATGAAACAGAGATTAAAATTTATTTTCGCGCTTCTGCATCAGCCGGAATTAATAATTTTGGATGAACCGACTTCCAATCTCGATAATACCGGCAAAGATAAAGTGTACCGTCTGATAGAAACCGAAGGGAAAGAAAATCTTGTTATTGTCGCATCGAACGAGGACTCCGATATCAGTTTGTGCAGCCAGGTAATCGAGCTTGAAAAATTTAAGAAGAACAATTAAAATGAAATCATATTCGCTTTTCAAGAAAGACTGGCAATCGGAAATTAGAACGCGGTATGCTATAAATGCATTAGCCATGTTCATTCTTGTTACAATCAGCGTAATAATGTTTTCGATAGGCAATGAAAAGATAAACGACTTTCTTACCGGCGGATTGCTGTGGGTCGTAATTTTCTTTTCGGCAATGTCGGGTTTGGCGCGCGCGTTTGTATCCGAGGAAGAACGCGGCACAACAATGACTCTCCACCTTATGGCCGCTCCTTCCACAATTTTTTCCGGCAAGCTTTTTTTCAATTTGCTTCTCGTCTTCCTAATGAATTTTGTAATCACGGTTTTATTCTCAATGCTGTTCCCGGCTTTCATTCTGAAAAATCTCTTATTGTTCATAATCGCTTTCGTTTTTGGAAATATCGGCATTGCCGTATCCTCCACAATAATAGCTGCAATAATTTCCAAGGCAAGTTCAAAGGGTACACTCTATCCGGTGCTTTCCTTCCCGATTTTATTGCCGCTGATTCTTACTTTGCTTGAGTTAACTAAATTTGCGATGGACGGTAACTCCATTAGCGCTTCAATGGTCGAGATTTTAGTGCTCGTTTGCTACGATGTTATAATGGCTACCGCTGCTTATCTGCTGTTCGATTTTATCTGGAAAGAATAATAATTATTTGACGGCTTCGTTTCGGAAGTTGAAATATCTACAATTTGACTTGTTTTCGATGTCCGGTTTTCAAGTGTAATTATATCAAATTTTAAAGCGATTGACACATTTTCTGCCGGTTTATTTGATTTATTGTCGGCCTATTAAGTAAATTTAGACCGGCAACCTTTAATTATGGGAACGCTGATTTCTCAATTCAATTCAGAAAAATAAGGACGGTTCGTGATCTACTGGAATGTTAGTCCTGACATCTTTTCTATAGGTCCCGTTACAATCCGCTGGTACGGGCTTTTATTTGCTTTATCGTTTGTAATCGGGTATCAGATAATGACGGTAATCTATAAAAAAGAAAACCGGCCGGAAGATGAACTTAATGATCTTATCTGGTACATGATTTTAGGCACCGTCATCGGCGCACGACTTGGTCATTGCTTGTTTTACAACCCGGTCTATTATTTAAGTCATCCGTTGGAAATTCTCCAAATTTGGAAAGGCGGATTGGCGAGCCACGGCGCCGCTATCGGAATATTAATTTCAATTTATTTCTTCGTGAAGAAGAAAAAAGATATTTCGTTCCTGTGGATAATGGATCGAATTGTTATAACTGTTGCGCTGTCCGGCTTCTTTATCCGCATGGGTAATTTGTTTAACTCGGAAATAATCGGTAAGCCGACCCATGCTAACTGGGGATTTATATTTGTCTCGGTCGATGAAGTGCCGCGCCATCCTACTCAGTTGTATGAATCGATAGCGTATTTGTTAATCTTTATTTTTCTTTATTCATATTATCTAAAGCGCAGCGGCAAACTCAAGCAAGGATTTATTTTCGGAATGTTCCTAATCCTCGTCTTTGCGTTTAGATTTTTTGTCGAGTTCCTAAAAGAAAACCAGAGCTACTTTGAAGCAAAAATGGTTTTGAACATGGGACAGCTCCTCAGTATCCCTTTTGTGTTGATCGGCTTTTATCTGGTATTTAGAAAAGATAAAAAAGTAATTAAGATCCAGCAGTCTTAGGTGTGAAAAGAATAAATTCTATGAAAAATAAATCCCAGATTAAATCATTATTTGGAATTTTGTTCCTTGCCTCGCTTCCGTTGCTAACGTTTTCCAACGAGTCGGTTATTTCAAAGCGAGATTACAATCCCTCTAATGATTCACTGAGATTTACCGGCGAAACACATTTAAGAAATATTCGGCAGCTTACATTCGGAGATAACAATGCGGAAGCATACTGGAGCTTTGATAATAAACAATTGACCTTTCAGAGTGATTGGAAAGAGATCAACTCTCAACCGTGCGATCAAATATTTAAGATGAATATAGACGGCTCCCCGCTCGAAAACGGTAAGAAATATATGCTTACCTCAACCGGCAAGGGCAGAACCACGTGCAGCTATTTTCTTAAAGACGGAAGAATTATTTACGCTTCAACTCATGCCGCGGGAGATGATTGTCCTTCTTACGAACATTTCTCCGGCGGTAGATACGTTTGGCCGATCTTTAAGAGCTACGATATCTATATTGCAAATGCCGACGGCTCCGATCCAAAAATACTTATTGGAGGAGAAGGGTACGATGCCGAAGCCACGGTTTCTCCCGACGGGAAATATATAATTTTTACTTCCACCCGTTCCGGCGATTTGGATTTGTGGCGCTATGAAATTAAGACTGGCGCATTATTGCAGCTTACCAACACTATTGGTTACGACGGCGGCGCGTTCTTTTCCCGCGACTCGAAACACATTGTCTGGCGGGCCAGCAGACCGAAAGGTGAGAACGCTGAAGTCTACAAGAAATTACTTGCCGAAGGTTATGTGGAACCTAAAGAGTTGAATATTTACATGGCGGATATTGACGGCAAAAATGCAAGACA
>JAKAHQ010000169.1 GCA_021814855.1 Bacteroidota bacterium
AAAATAAATCTGATTATCAAGATAAAAAATATGCTTCGAAAAATCATCCGCATCGATGAGGATAAATGCAGTGGCTGCGGAAATTGCATACCGGAATGTCATGAAGGCGCTTTGCAAATTATAGATGGGAAAGCAAGATTAATAAGCGATCTCTTCTGTGATGGACTGGGGGCGTGTTTAGGTCACTGTCCGACCGAGGCTCTAATAATTGAAGAGAGAGAGGCCGAAAAATATGACGAACGAAAAGTGATGGAATATATTGTTCGAGGCGGCACAAATGTTATCAATGCTCATCTAGATCATCTACGGCAACATGGAGAATTGGAATTACTTCGTCAGGCGCTAGAATACTTGCGTGAAAACGGAAGCGATTATACTCCCGTTAATAACGAGTTGTACAATGAAAATGTTCAATGCGGGTGCGCAGGCTCTCGGAAAATTTCAATTGGCGCTGAAGAAAATTCCGCTTACGAAGAAGGAAAAAGAATTTCACACTTACGACAATGGCCTATCCAGTTACATCTTGTTTCTCCTTTAGCGCAGTATTATAGAAATTCGGATTTGCTGCTTGCCGCCGATTGCTGCGGTTTTGCGTGCCCGGATTTTCATAAAGATTTTTTACAAGGAAAATCTCTAGCTATCGCTTGCCCAAAGCTCGATACGAACAAACAATCGTACATTGAAAAAATAATTACCATGATTATAGAATCGCGTATACGATCGATCACGGTTTTGATTATGCAAGTACCCTGCTGTGGCGGATTAGTACAACTGGCTCAGCAATCACTTCTAATTTCCGGCGTCTCAATTCCCGTTAATGTTATCGTAATAAATCACAACGGAGAAATATTGCAATCTGCCCGCGTCAACTAGAACTAAAGATGATTATAATTTCCGCGGCTATCTAAAAGATTAGTAAAATTTTTATTTTGCTCTCGCCAGTTCAAAGCCGGTTTGGTTTATTATCTACTGCAAGTAAAGGAAAGGATTAAATCGGACATCCTCAAAATTTAATTTGACACAACATCCAATTTGATTTATATTATAATCGGATTAAATATTCTTTTTATGTGTGAAGATGTTTTTTTTGAATTAAATCGGATGCTCAATTCCTTTATTTGCGGAAAATAAAATGAAAATTAAAATTAATTTATTAAAGCTCTCGATGATTATTCTTCTTGGAATGTTGCTGGTTAGTTGCGGAGGCGAAAAATCCGATGAGATAATTGGAGAAGAACATGCACAATTAACTGACGCACCTTATGTTCCCCCGCCGATCACAAGAAAGAATGCAACCAAGGTGATTGTTGATCTCGAAGTTAAAGAACTTGTAAAGCGGTTATCCGACAATGTTGAATATGTATTCTGGACTTTCGGCGGGAATGTACCTGGAAAATTTATTCGTGTAAGAGAAGGTGATTTAATTGAATTCCATTTACATAACAATCCAATGAACAAGTTGCCTCATAATATCGACTTGCACGCCGTAACAGGTCCGGGCGGCGGCGCAACCTCATCGTTCACCGCACCGGGTCACACTTCCGTATTTTCTTTCAAGGCGGAAAAGCCCGGATTGTTTGTTTATCACTGCGCAACCGCACCCGTGGGAATGCACATTGCTAACGGTATGTACGGATTAATACTAGTTGAACCGAAGGAAGGCCTTCCTCCTGTTGACCGCGAATATTATGTAATGCAGGGAGAGTTTTATACAGAAGGAAAATACGGTGATCAGGGGCTTCAAACATTCGATATGCAAAAAGCTATTGATGAAAAACCGGAGTATGTTGTATTCAACGGCTCGGTTGGCTCGCTGGTCGGTGATAAAGCTTTGAAAGCAAATGTCGGCGATAGAATCAGATTGTATATTGGCAACGGTGGACCAAACCTGGTTTCTTCATTTCACGTGATAGGTGAAATATTCGACGTGGTTCACCGTGAAGGAAGTATAAATTCAATAGAAAAAGATATTCAAACAACTCTTATACCTTCCGGTGGGGCTTCGTACGTAGAATTTACTGTGGACGTGCCAGGTAACTTTATCATGGTAGATCATTCAATATTCCGGGCATTCAATCAAGGCGCTCTCGGAATGATAACAGTAACCGGACCCGATAACAAATCGATTTACTCCGGAAAGCAAGCGGATGAAATTTATACCGGAGAGAATATTTCTTCCGAAACTGTAAATCCTTTCACGGGAGAATTAAATAAGAACAACGGCAGCGAACAATATGCCTCAAAATTTTCATCCGGCAACACAAAGGTTGATGAGAACTTAATTAAAACGGCAAATGACAACGCTCCGCAAAACAGTTCGCCGGGCAATATGTTTAGTATCGGTCAAAGCCTTTACAGCACAAGTTGTTTCGCTTGTCACCAAGCCGACGGAAACGGCATTCCAAATGTTTTCCCCCCCCTGCTTAATTCCGATTGGCTGAAAAATCACTCGAATGAAGATGCAATTGGAAATGTAGTTCATGGCAAAACCGGTGAATTAAAAGTTAACGGAAAAACATTTAACGGCATTATGCCGCCGCAGACTTTGGATGATGGACAAGTTGCCGCGGTTCTTACTTATGTGTATAAAAAATTTAACGGGAAAGATATTAAAATAACTGCCGATGAAGTGAAAAAGATAAGAGCAATGAAAAAATAAAGATTTGAATCTGAAAGAAAGTACCTCGGAAATGCAAAGATGATGATGGAAAAAATTAAATACGTCGCCGCTTTGATCCTAATATTAAATATAGCCTGTGCTGCCAAAGAAAGAGAAACACGTATACCTAAAGGGATGGTTTTAATATCCGGCGGATTTTATAAACCGCTTTACGGTTCGAAGAATAATTCGTTGGAAGTAAAAGTGGCGCCGTTTTATATTGATAAATACCCCGTTACAAACGAAGAATATCTGGAATTTGTTAAGTCAAACCCGCAATGGCGCAAATCAAAAGTAAAAAAAATATTTGCCGATTCTAACTACCTGAAAAATTGGGAGAGCGATTTGAAATTAGGAAATAAAGCTTTGCCGAATTCTCCCGTTACGGATATTTCCTGGTTTGCGGCAAAAGCGTATTGCGAGTATTACGGAAAGCGGCTCCCAACCGTTGCCGAATGGGAATTGGTAGGAAGCGCAAGCGCCCGCAAAGCGGATGGATATGACGATTCGAATTACGTTGATCAAATACTTGAATGGTATTCGCTTCCCTCACCGGAAATACTGCCGCCGGTAGGACGCAAAGAAAAAAACTTCTGGGGAGTTTACGACATGCACAGTTTGGTATGGGAATGGACTTCGGACTTTTTCAACGCATTGGTAACCGGTGAATCCCGCGGCGACAGCGGGCTTGAAAGAAATTTATTCTGCGGAAGCGGTGCCGTAAGCGCAACCGATTTTAAAAATTATCCGGCCTTTATGCGTTTTGCATTTAGAAGCAGTCTTAAAGCCAATTACACGACGAACAATCTCGGTTTTAGATGCGCAAAAGATTTTTTCAAAGGAGAAAAAAATGAAAAATAAAATTTTAATACCGGTTATAATTATTGCTACCGCCGCCTTTACAATTTTTGTGGGCATGGCATTGAGCAATGTTGTGAATAATAAGAATGCACAGTTAGACGGTGTCGATCCATTAGAAAAATTATGCTGCGCCGATTTATCGGCTAAACCAGGTAAGGTAAGCGACAATTCGATCTATCAATTGGAATCAAAATGGAAGAACGCAGACAATCAAACGGTATCATTAAAATCTTTAATGGGTAAAAAGGAAATTGTTGCGATGGTTTACACAAACTGCACATATGCTTGTCCCTTGATACTTAATGATATGAAGAAAATAGAATCGCAGGTTAAACAGAACGATGTTAACTATGCTCTTGTTTCAATCGATCCACAAAGAGACACACCTGAAAATCTAAAAAAATTTGCGGAAAGAAATAATTTGGATCCGGACAAATGGCGTTTGCTAACAGGAGATGAAGACGGAATCAGCGAATTAGCCGCCGTGTTTGGATTCAGGTACAAGCAAGATTCCGACGGAAATTTTTCTCATTCTAACATCATAACGGTTCTTAACGAAAACGGCGAGATAGCTTACCAGCATTTCGGGCTTAACCAGGATATAAAGGATGTACTAAACGAAATCAAAACAATGGAGAATAAATAAAATGAGAACTGCAGAAAATTATTCAAACATCTCAGGCGATCTTACAAAGATCAAAATAAAAGAAATTGTAACACAAAATTTTCACGCAGCTCAACTATTCGAGAAATACGGCATAGACTATTGTTGCAACGGCAACCGCCCTTTATTCGAGGTGCTTGAAGAAAAGAAGTTGTCGCCTGAAAAAATCTTGACCCAACTGAATGAATTGAAACAGACAACCTCCGATGATTCCAATCCTTACGGCGAATGGGAGTTAGACTTTTTGGCTCAATACATAGTCAACACTCATCATCGTTATGTTAAAAATGCTATTCCCCAGATCGCCGATCATATAAACAAAATTGTTAACGCTCACGGTAAAAAATATTCTTATCTTTTAGAGATGCATGAAGTATTTGCATTTATTGCCGAGGATTTAACACAGCACATGATGAAGGAAGAAAAAATACTTTTCCCGCTCATAAAATATTTGGTCGAAACAAAAAAATTTAACGAGAAGCCAAAGACGGGCGGATACGGAACCATAAAAGGCCCTATTAATAAAATGGAACAGGAACACGCCGCCGCGGGAAATGCAACTGCAAAAATACGCGAACTCTCAAACGGTTTTAGTCTTCCCCCGGACGCATGTGCAACATTCCGTGTAACGTATCAAGAGCTGGAAGAATTCGAAAAAGATTTGCACAAGCATGTTCACCTGGAAAATAACATTTTATTCCCGCGGGCCATTGAGTTGGAAGAAGAACTTCTTAAATTATAGTGTTAATAATGGTATAAAATGAATTCTAAACCGGCAAAACCTCTTTCCGCAGAAAAATTTTATGATGCAGCCTCGGATTTTTACGAGCAGATGATTGATTTTGAAAAAAATATGGAATTGAGAATCTCGGCTTACAAAAATATTTTTCCGCAAACATGTGTTATCGCC
>JAKAHQ010000170.1 GCA_021814855.1 Bacteroidota bacterium
TTAAAAATTCTCGAACTTGATCCATCCGGTGATGAAAAGAATTTCGATGCGATCGGCAAATATAAATTCAGCCGTGATACTTTTGCATGGGCACAAAAATTATTGTTAAGCTGCTTAAGCAAAGAATTGGATTGGTTGATAATTGATGAGATTGGTCCTTTAGAAATTGAAGGCAAAGGATTTGAACCGGCATTGTCTAAAATTCTTTCTGAACATGAAAAGTTTTACGGGAATATTCTTATCGTTGTGCGGAAGGGTCTGTTTCAGAAGGTTAAAGCTCATTATCACCTCGCAAATTCGAGCAGGACGTTTAAAGAAGCTTAAGAGCAAGGGCACGAGCAAGAAAAATTTTTTATTAGTCTTGCTCATGCACTTGTTCTCTATCATTTCCTAAAATGCATAACTTGCGGAAAGATGAATTAACGTGGTAGCCAATTCGCTTGTGCTGCCGTTATATTCGCTCGCAATTAAGCTTGGATTACCGGCTTGTAGCGATTTATTGAGCGCCGTTTCAAACGCAGCATTGATTGTTAACGGAGCGGAAACTTTGTAACTAACGCCTGCCATAATATGATTTTCTACAATTGCGGGAAATACCGGGAAGATAGTTGACTGCGGTACCGGATTACTTCCGTAAGCATATCCCAGACGAAGTTTTAATTCAGGCGTTACGTTCATTTCCCCGCCGAGTTTTATAATAACGGAATTTTTCCAGTTCATCGGAAAGTCGATTGTGAATGTCCCGTTGTTGCCCATCATTTTATTTATGTTCGGATTGGCACCGTTGGAAAGATGCAGAGTCATTTTGTCGAAAGCGTTTGCCCAATTCATCCACTCTATATCAGCAGCTAATTTTAAATTGCCGGAAACATCATAAGAAACTCCAAATCCAATCGATTGCGGAAATTTCAAATCCGCCGATAAATCATAATTCGCCTGTACACCTTTAGACATATCGATTCCGAGTTGGCTGAACTGAGTCATTATTGCCGCCATTGCATCTTGCTGTGTGGCGCCGGGATGCATCATCATGTAACCTTGTACAGCTAATCCGAAAGCATTGGTCAACTGGGCAGTCATATCCATCGATGCTTTGCCGTTCTTGTATGTAAGCGAAGTCGGCATTGTATAGCTTAAACCAAGTGAAAGTTTATCATTCACTTTATAAGCAAATCCGATCTTGCCGTTAAAACCAATCGCGGTTAAATCCGTCATTTGTGCTAAGGCAGTAACTTCGCTGTAACCAAATCCTCCCATTGACTGCGGAGCGGAGAACATCGCGCCGAAAGTCATACCTGGTAGCGCTGTTCCATTCATTATTGCTGGATTCAGTGAATACGGCATCGAGAATTCAAGCATGCTGTAAACTAAGTGCAAACTTACGCCCGCAGAAAAATTATCGTTTATCTTATAGGCAACCGATAAGCCGCCTTGCATAGAAGCTAACTTGGAATGATATTTTTGCAGTTGATAATTTCCGCTCTGGTCAACGAATAAGGCATGCCTCAAATTAAAATCCGCGCCCATTCCACCTGCAGTAAAGAATCCAACGCCCCATGTCCATTTACTTTCGGGATACTTATTTACGTAACCAGCGGACGGCAAAGGGAAGGTATTTTTATCGCCGTCGGCATCATTTAAATTATTTTTGAAATGAAGCGAGGGGAACATCAAGGACGCATCAACGTTAAGTACGGAATTATTAAGAAATGATATTCCTGCCGGATTTGTCATCATTAATTCCGGGCTATCAAACACGCCGATTGAAGTGCCTCCTCTTCCCAAAGAACGGGCATCAAACCCGATTAATCTTGTTCCGTTTTGGGCTAAAGATAGCGTTGCTGTAAATATTAATAAGAATATTACTTTTGTCGTTTTTTTCATAAGAGCTCCGTAAATAGAAATTTGTCATTTTAGTTTCTGGATATTGTAATGCCGGAAATCTTTTCTATCCATTCTCATCAAAATAACTTCCTGCATCACGGTTCATTTATTTATTTTTAACAACCGCCAAGAACTCTTTTCTTTACTGTCTTTACCACATTTTTACTTTGTTTTTCTTTGTACTCTTTTATCAATACCGGCAACTGCTTTGCGGCATCGGTTCTAAATCTATAAGTATCCAGAACCCAGCGATCGGTTACATTCGTTAAATCGTCGGGCGCTTTAAAGTCCAAAATATCTTGCTTGAATTTGTTGAACCCGCCCTGCAGTATCGAAACATCCTTGTAGCCGAGTTTGCTTGCTATTACCGCGGCTTTCTTTTCCAGAGTTTCATCATTTGCGACAAAAACATTGGTTGTATGTTTAATCGACAAAAGTTTGGTTGCATCCTTTTCGAAAATATTCTTCAACGACTCGCTAGTAGATTTAGGCAGACTTAAAGTTTCAAATTCTTTGGGATCGCGTAAATCAAAAATTTGAAGTGTTGGATCGTTATCTATTATTCTAAATGCCAATTCATCCGACGTCATTGTTTTAACCGGGTACGCGTTCACATAATTAAGATCGGATACTTCGTTCAGCATTGCTTCTTTTTTATCAGGCATAACGAACGCGGAAAGTCCAACTACCACTGCGATAATCGTCAATCCGTAATAAAGCGGTTTAGAACTGAATTCTGGATTCGGTTTGCCGTTCACTTTATTTTCAACCAATGTAGTTGCCCAAAATGCGCCTACCGCCATAAATGTAAGCAGGAAGGCAAAGAGTCCTTGCGATACTCCCATCGCAGAAAATATTGTAATGTTGCCCCATGGAGCTGCTTTGTACAATCCTTCAAAGATTGGATACCCTTCGGCAAATCCAAGAATTCCGAGGAAAGCTCCCAGCACAAAAATCATCGCGTCAATTTTTCCTATTGCTGCGGCGCATACGCTTGTGCCTGGGCAGAACCCTCCGATCACAAAGCCCAATCCCATTATCACTCCGCCCACAATTGCGGACCAAAGAAAAGTAGGATTAATATAAATTAAGCTTAGGTCGAGTAAGCCGAAGTGGCCAAGAGCGATTACGCCAATCATTGCAGTAACACCGGCAGTCATAAATACTCTCAACACGGTAAAATCATAACCGTAAAACAAACCGACAAGTTTTTTTGAAGTTGAAAACCCGGCTTGTTTTAGTATGTATCCAAACGTTACTCCTATAAAAATAGCGATTACAAAATTTAATTCGTTTCCAATTACATCAGGCACTAATGGTCCCATGATTCACCTCTCTCCTATAACCAAAGTTTTCTAAAAAAATAAGCAAAGGTATAAGCTCCGCCGAAAATAGCGATCATCGTAATTATACCCCCGAAAGAAAGCACTGCCATGCCGCTTAATGCCGCGCCGCTTGTACATCCCCTTCCAAATTCGGCTCCGAAGCCGAACAACGCACCGCCAATCAAAGCGCCAACAATCCTTACCCGCGATGTAATCTTGGGAGAATGTTCAAGCGTAAATTTCAAACGGTTGGAAATTAAACCGGAAACGAAAGCTCCTATAATAACTCCAATCATTTCGAAGATGAGCCAATTCTTTAAAGGGCTCGCTCCGCCGTGTTCATCGGAATACTCTTTATAAAAATGAGTATTGGCCGCATGCGAAGGCGCTACAACTTGAACAGTTTCAATTACAGCGCTTTTAACCGCGCCGCTTGCGCCAAGACCTCTGCCCGTTATATAAATTGTTGCAAGCAGGATTAATCCTAAAAGAAAACCTGCCAAATACGGATTCATATATTTTGTTTCTTTCATTGCGCCACCTCTGCTTCAATTTTTTCTTTTACTTCACTTAATTCTTTTTTTTCTTCGGAAGACTTATCAGCTTGCTCATGATCATCCTTGTCGAGTTCTTCATAACCCGTGATCATCGCCCTAAGATTCGATGTAATTGAATGCCCCGTAGTAATTAGATAAAGGTGAACAACTACAAATGCGATTAAAAGAAACGCTCCGGCCGTATGGAATAGCGCAATTGTTTTTATCGAGTCGATGTTCAAGCCCGCCACACCGCCTTTCTGAGGATAACGATAAAACATGTAGAGCAATCCCGAAATAACCATGGTAGGAATAACCAGGATTTTTAATGCGAGATACACAAGTTTCTGCAACGGATTCAGTTTGCTTAAAACGGTTTTCTTGGTTGGATGGGGTGCGTTCTTAAATATTCCGAATAGGTAATAATCCAATTGTGCTTTCAAGTGTTTTGCAGTAGGAAGATACTGTCGCCATTCACCCGTTGAAAAATGCCAGAAGATGGCAAACACAATAAGCACAATAAACGCATACGCGGCAATGTTATGGTATTTAACAGCATTCTGATATCCAAAGAATTTTATCGATCCGTGAATTTCAAAACCGGTTGCCGCAAGAAAGAAAATTATAATTGCTTGCATCCAATGCCAGAACCTTTCGAACGATCTATAAATATATACCTTCTGTTTCATGACCGACCTCTTTTTTTCATTTTTCTTTTTGAATATACTCTTACCGTTCCGTGAATTAGAACGCCGAAGAAAGCAAGAAGAATCATGCTCTTACCGGCAAATTCAATAAAGGGACTGTAATCTCTTGCAGGCATATAAAAATCTTTTAATCCGGCAAGGCGGCTGTTATCGCGGGTATGGCACTCTGTACACTTAACTGTATTTTCTCTTGTAGATACCATATGATTAACAGGCCAGTACATTTCTGTTTTAATGAAGGAAATTTTTCCGCTGAAAGGAAGATTAACGTCCTTCATTCCAACTTCCGCTGCTTTTTCCCAGTTAAAATCTTTCCAAAGAGCGCCTTCTCCAACCTTATCCGCATAAAGTTTGGGCTGGATAAGCATTCCCGTCACAGGATCAAACGGCTGTCTAGCTCTGTGAATCTTTACAGGAATAATCTTTGAGTCCGGATCGCTGTAAGAACCGTAAAGAGGATTTAATATTAACGGCTTTGTTGTGTCTTGAATTTTATCGCCGAGAAGATAATGACCGGCTGTACCATTGAACCAAACATAATCCGGTTTTAAATCTTTGCCCCACTTAAAACTTCCTTTTATAGAAAGATAAGTGTGATTGCCGTCTTTATCGTCTACTTCGTATGGCTTACCGTCTTTCAA
>JAKAHQ010000171.1 GCA_021814855.1 Bacteroidota bacterium
AAGATCCAATAAAGCTAATTAAAGAAGGCGACTGGATAAGAGCAGACGGAACAACTCTTGGTGCGGATAACGGTATTGGTGTAGCAGCAGCGTTAGCAGTTGCCCTCGACGATTCATTCGAACACGGCCCGCTGGAACTTCTTTTTACGGTTGATGAAGAAACGGGTTTAACCGGTGCCAACAATCTCACTAAAGGATTTATAACTGGAAAAATTTTGTTGAATCTTGATACGGAAGAGGACGGCGCATTCTATGTAGGTTGTGCCGGAGGAATGGATACTGTTGGAACCTATTACGTTGAACAAGATGAAAGAAATAATAAGTTCGAGCCCTTCACATTGTTTATCTCCGGATTAAAAGGAGGTCATTCGGGAATTAACATAAACGATAAGCGAGCCAATGCGATTAAAATGATGGGACTCCTGCTGGATCGACTTACAATGTTTAATTATCAGTTAGCCTGGCTGCAAGGCGGTTCGAAGAGAAACGCGATTCCAAGAGAGGCAGAAGCCGTAATCTATGTTGATCCAAGTCTTGAATCTAAAATCCGCGAGACAATCAATGAGTTTTCTTTGGAATCGGTTTTGGAATTTAAAAAAACCGACGGCGATATAAAAATTACCTTCGAACGAGGAAACTCAGCAAATCAGAATTTCGAAAAAACATACTCTAAAAAATTTTCGCAGAAGGTTATCGATGCTTTAATCGGTATGCCGCATGGTGTTATTGCAATGAGCTATGAAATACCTGGCTTAGTCGAGACGTCAACAAATCTCGCTACGGTAACGGTAGAAGATACAATTTTGAGAATCGGCACGAGTCAAAGAAGCTCTATCGAAAGTGCTAAGAAAAATATTGCGCGCACTGTTGACGCTGTTTTCAAATTAAGCGGAGCGGAAATAAGCGTAGGAGACGGGTATCCCGGTTGGCAGCCAAATATGGATTCCGAAATTCTAAAGTTATCGCAAAAGGTTTTTACTGAAACGTTCTCCAAAGAACCTGATGTTAAAGCAGTTCACGCCGGTCTCGAATGTGGAATACTTGCTGAAAAATATCCCGGTATAGATATGGTTTCTTTTGGTCCCACAATAGAAGGCGCCCATTCGCCGGATGAGCGAGTGAAAATTGCCGATGTTGAGAAGTTTTACAATCTGTTAAGAAACATTCTAATTGAAGTATCCAAACAGAAATAAATTTTGCGCAGTTTATCAGCGGTGTTCTTTTTTATGAATGTTAAGATTATTCATCAACAAACATAAATTAAAATGAGAAAGGAATTAAAACTCTACAACGTTCCCCGAATTTATTCGATTCAGGAAATGATTCTTCGATCCGAGAAATTTTACGGTTCTAAAATTGCGCTCGAGGATTTGAACGACACACCACTCAACCGCGTCACATACCGTGAACTGCTTGAAAATATTTTTAAATTCGGTATGGCGCTTAAAGAATTAGGCATTAAAGAAAGGGCGCATATAGCGTTGATAGGTGAGAACCGTGTACAGTGGGCCATCTCGTTTCTTACGGCAATGTGCTTTAATTACGTAATTGTCCCCATCGATAAAAATTTAACTAAGAATGAAATCATGAATATAATTCATGAGTCCGATGCCGAAGCAGTGATTTTCTCCGGTAGTTATGCCGGAACTATGGCTGAGGGAAGAAATTTTTTGAAGAAGCTTAAGAACTTTATTTGTATGGATGAAACTTCCGAAGAAAAAGATTTTCATTATATGCTCGATTTGATACGCAACGCCAATCAAATATATCCTGAGGGACTTCCAAGAATAAATCCCGACGAACTTGCAGAAATTATTTTTACTTCCGGTTCGTTGGGAAGGGCCAAAGGAGTAATGCTTACACAAAGAAATCTTTCGGCCAACCTCGTTGACATGGTAAGTATGATTCTAATCACAGATAAAGATAAATTCCTTTCGGTTCTTCCCATGCATCATACATACGAATGCACATGCGGTTTACTTTGCCCGTTGTATGCCGGCGGTTCAGCTCATTACGCGCGCTCTCTTAAAACTATCGTCGATGATCTTCAAAAAGTAAAAGCCACTATCTTACTTGGCGTGCCGTTATTGTATGATAAAATGTTTAAAAGAATCATTAAGGGAATTAAAGAAGATAAGGTCAAATCAATTATTGTCCCGCCGCTTGTGAAATTTACTAATCTTTTTAATATGATCGGTATGAATGATATTAAAAAGAAAATATTCCACGAGCTTCATGAAAAATTCGGCGGCTCGGTAAGAATTTTTATTGCCGGAGGAGCAGCGCCTGATCCGTTAGTTGCAAAAGGATTAAGAGAATTCGGATTCACATTCATTCAAGGATATGGTTTAACCGAAACATCCCCGATTCTGTCATTAAACAGGCTCGATGCTTTTAAAGACGATGCCGCTGGCTTACTTTTGCCGTCTGTGCAAATTAAAATAAACGCTCCCGATGAAAACGGTTCCGGTGAAATTTGGGCAAAGGGACCGAGTGTAATGCTCGGCTATTATAAAAATGAAAAATCGACTAATGACGCTTTTAGCGAAGGTTGGTTTAGAACGGGAGACATCGGTTATTTTGATGAAGACGGTTTTCTGCACATCAACGGCCGCATGAAAAATGTAATTATTTCCAAGAGCGGTAAAAATGTTTTCCCGGAAGAGATTGAGGATATTCTGAACCGCAGCCCATATATATTGGAATGTATTGTTTCCGGTGAAGAAGATTCCAAGCAGGGAGAAATTATTTCAGCACAGATTGTTGTTGACGCCGAAATGTTTATTGAATTAGCCGAGGTGAAGCAGATTAAAATAAATGACGAACTTCTTCATAATACGATTGCCGAGGAAGTAGAAAAAGCAAATAAGCAGCTTGCCTCGCACAAGCAAATAAAAAAATTCTACATTAGGGAAAACGAATTCGAAAAAACTACAACGCAAAAAATTAAAAGGTACCTCGTTAATAAGAATAATTGAAAAATAAATTAATACATAGAACGGGCTGCCGTTCCATGCTTTGCTCATCGGCAAGCTAATTTTGTAATGCCCGGTTTAATTGATTGCTAAGGATGTATTATTAAAATCCAATGCAGCTCCATTTTTTCATCCTAAAATTTCCCCTAAAATTTTCGATAGTAAATTAGAAATAATTAACGCTGGTAATGTTGAGCGATCAAGAAAAAATACAATGGTTTAATAAAGCCGTAAAATTTCAACTGGAGGGATTAATTTTCCTCGTAGTGAAATCGAGAAAAAACGGCGTAGGCGCTTGGGCAATTGAAGATATGTCCAAACATAAAATTTTGAATTCCAACATGGAATGGGAGGACGAGGTACCTCTTGCAAAGAGAGATCAGGCATATTTAATACGAACCAGGTTCGACTTTGAAACGGCATTAACAATGTTTGAGCAATACAAAATGTTCGCTCAATAAAATCAAAAACCCTGCACACAATGCAGGGCTTTTCGTTTTTAAAACCTATACTGTGAAAACTTAACTGCTCTTCTCGCGTTTTATAACTACAAGTGTCGCATCATCTTCCCATTCTGCTCCATCCGCGAAATTAAACGAAGCATTAAATATCTCGTCTTTTATTTCAATCGGCGATTTCTCATAAGAATTCGCAATTACCTTCTTCAATCTTTCAAGAGAAAATTCTTCGAGCGACGAATTTTTCCTTTCGATAATACCGTCGGTATAAAGTATAAGTACGTCACCGGGCTTCATAACTGCGTACCCGCGAGAAAGTTGAATTTCCGGGAGCGCACCGAAAATTAAACCCGTCGATTCTAATTCGGTAAAATTCTTTCCATTGTACAGCAGCGGGGAAGGGTGGCCCGCGTTAACAAAAAGAACTTCACCGTCCTTCTCAATTTCAGCATAGAAGAGGGAAATGAATCTTGTTGAGTACACGCTTTGATAAATAACCTTGTTTAGTTTTTTGAATGTGTAAACCATCTTCATATGTTTTTCCAATCCCATACGCAGACCGGTTACTACGTCGCGGACAAGTAAAGCGGCGGGCAGGCCGTGACCGCTTGCATCGCCAATTGTAACGCCAAGCACCTCATTATCGAAATTGAAATAATCATAAAGATCGCCGCCGACAAGTTCGGCAGGTTGAGAATGACCGGCAATCTTAAACCCTTGAAATTCCGGCGGAACTGCCGGCAACAAACTTTGCTGGATGTGCGCGGCTTGCTCTACTTCATTTTTGGCCGCTTCCGAGACAAGCCGATAATTTAGAACCGTGCGAACCGCATTTAAACAGAATTCGATTTCTTCTCTTATCCATCCGCTTTTCAAATCAAAAATAAAAATCCATGTCGCTTCGGTGCCTCTAATAAGTATAGCCGCAGGTATGCGATATTCTTTATGACTGTTAACCGATTTATCAATTGTCAGCGACGGATTATCAAAAATGTATGTCTTCGTTTTCAGCAAAGCCTGAAGAGCATTTGAAGATGCCGGTATTTGTTGGGCTACCTTTTTTAACGATTCGCTTAGCTGCGATACGAGTACATACTCGTTGCCTCGTTCCTCGTAAATTCTTCCGTTGCTTATTTTAAGGTCTTCGCCAAAAGTTTTTTCCAGCTCATTTACGATCAGGAAAAGAAAATCCTTACCGCTTTTTTCAAGACCGATCTTGGAAAGAATAGAATCTAGTTTTCTATAAAATATTTTCGGGTCGAGCATAAATTTCTCTTCTTTGCGAACGTAAATTTATTGAATCTGACGAATATTAACGAATCCGGCAAGAATAAATTATAATAATTTGTTAAAATTGGTCAAGTAGTGAACGAAATATATGAAGCAGGTAGGAAACAAAATTAAAAAATAGCTTTGAGCGCCGGAATGCAATTCGGATTCCCCCGAAGGGGTCTGCCAAAGCTATTCCTCCGGGGCCTTCTGAAAAACCGTCAATAAATGTTTTAATTAAAATAAAAAACCCGACCATTTTTTGATATTCGGGCTAGTAGTAGAGGCGCCGGTCGGATTCGAACCGACGAATAAAGGTTTTGCAGACCTTCCCCTTAAGCCACTTGGGTACAGCGCCATTCTGAGTGCGAACGAAGAATGCA
>JAKAHQ010000172.1 GCA_021814855.1 Bacteroidota bacterium
TTCGGGGTAGAAATGAAACCGTCAGGACTTCGGTCGGTTTAGGGTACGATCCGTTTTACTCAATCGCTTACGAAAACCCTGCATTAAGTTATACGCATGATATCGGTATAAAATTCTTCTTTTCATATTTGCACCCAACAAATAAAAGCCAGGCGGCTAAATCATTAGCCGGCTACGATTATCAAAGCAAAGTTTTTTCTCAAGCAATCTCGCTTAGCAAGCGATTAGATCAATACAATCTGTTAAGTGGATTGCTGGGTTTTGACTATATCGAAGCGCCGTTTGCAGTTACGGGTATTACTGCATCCGGACAAAAAATAGACCGCGAGCTGATCCTAGGTTTGAATTACACGCACGACTCCCGCGATCTAAAACAATTTTCCCGTGACGGACTCTATACCTTTCTGCAATTTCAGCATAAAGGTTTTGGAATAGATAACATTTCTTACAGCAAATTCGATTTTGATTATAGAGAGTACAGAACTTTAATAGGTCATTTGGCGGCTAAGTGGCGTTTAAATTGGAGTACTTTATTTGGCGGGGTAATTCCGTATTACGATTATTCCTATTTAGGATATTTCGAAAAAGTGCGAGGGCATTCGGGCGATATCCGGGAAGGAAAGAGTTATTTGTTGACCTCTTTGGAATTTAGCTATCCGTTACTAACCGAATGGAATATAAATTTCAAACTTCCGTTACTGCCTAAAAGTTTAACAACTTACCGAATCGATATTTATGTTACGACTTTTTACGATGCCGGCGAAACATACAGCAGCAACAATCAAATAGCATTGCCAAATTTCTATTCCGGTTACGGTTTGGGATTAACGTTTTTAATATTACCTTACAATGCCGTAAGAATAGAGTATGCTAGAAACGAATTAGGCAAAGGAGAATTTTTAGTTGGCCTCGGATTTTCTTTCTAACGTAGAATTATATTATTGTGCTTATCCGGTCGTTGATAAAAATATCACGATTGATGGAGAGGAACATCATCATATTGTTGATGTGATGAGGCATAAAACCGGGGATCGAATTTATGTAACGAATGGTCAAGGGATAATATTTACTGCAATAGTAGAGGAGGTAGCTAAGAAATACCTGCAGGCATCTATAGTTGAGAGCAAACCATATAGACATGAATTTTCCAAGATTACTTTTTGTATACCAAGATTGAAAAACTCCGAGAGATTAGAGTTCGCCCTCGAAAAGTGCGTTGAACTCGGGATAACAAATTTTATAGTCTTTGAATCGGCGCGATCGATTGCCAGGGGAGAAAAGACAGACCGCTGGCAAAAGATTTTGCTATCGGCAATGAAACAGTCTCTGCGCGCATGGCTTCCTAAAATCAGTTATATTAAACACTATAACGAACTATTGAGAATTCCGGGTAAAAAAATTGTGTTTGATCAATTTGCTGCCCGAACATTTCATAATTATTTATCTACTGACAACGAGCTAATGACATCTGACAACTACTTTATCTTTGGCCCAGAAGGAGGATTGACAGAAGATGAATTAGAGGAGCAAAGAGCGGAATGTACAGGGCAAAGTGAAATTATAAAAGTCAAATTGACGGAGAACCGTTTACGTTCCGAAACCGCCATTGTTGCTACTGCTACTTTACTTTCGCTTAATCTACAATAGTTTTGTACCGATTCTCTATCGCATAATTAACAAAAGTCATTATTATGAATTCTTCAAATCGGCCGTTCTAATTAATCAAATAACTGCTTTTTTGCCCTAATCTTTAATTTTGTTGTATTAACATGATTTTAGCTCTAATTCGAAAAACCGTGAAAACAGCTTAAAAACCTACTTCGGAGGTGGGTAGGGGTATCTTAGAACAGAACGCAGCTAGGTAAAAGCTGAATGCGGCTGGTTCAAAACAGAACGCGGCTAGGTAAAAGCTGAATGCGGCTGGTTCAAAACAGAACGCGGCTAGGTAAAAGCTGGGCGCAGCTAGATCAAAGCTGAGTGAGGCTAGGTAAAGACAGAACGTTTGAAGCTCCAAACAGAAATTGTTTATGTTCCGACAAAAACCGTTTAGTAAAAAATAGAAAATGTTTCTGCCGGAATAAAAGCCCTTAGGTTTGGACATAAATGCATTCATTCTAAAATAAAGTGCTTATCTAGAATAAATTTATGAAGCATCCAGCGGGAATAATAAGAATTAGAAAAAGGAGCCTGAGATTTTTATAATAACTCGATAGTTTTCTTTACGAGCCGTTCAAAATCTACTTTGACACGCTCGGCAGTTTCCATTACTTCCCGGTGAGATAATTTTTGAGGGGAAAGACCGGCCGCAAAATTTGTAATGCACGAAATCGAACCGACCTTTATTCGTGCCGACGCTGCATAAACTGCTTCATGAACCGTGGACATACCGACGGCATCTCCGCCAAACTTGCGAATCATTTTAATCTCGGCGGGTGTTTCGTAACTAGGCCCTTTTGTAAACCAGTATGTTCCTTCTTTTAAATTTATTTTTTCTTCGATTGCCGCCGATCTTATCGCCTTATTCAATGAGGAAGAAGGGAAATCAAGAAAACTGTTTTTCTGATCGAGCGAACAGATGCCAAGCACAGTTGCTATTTCTTTTTTGATATTCATCCCGTTCATTGAAGAAACGAGCATAAGATCGCCGGGATTTAAATTTGCGGATACACCACCGGCTGCATTTGTTAGTATAATTTGTTTGCAATTCAATTTTATAGCCAGGTGAACCGGAAGTATGCATTGTGAAAGAGAATAACCTTCATAAAAATGAATTCTGCCTTGTACAATCAGAAGTGTTTTGCCGGAGTAAGTTCCAAAATGAAAAAATCCGTTATGACCCTGAACGGTGGATTTTGGATAATCGGGAAGAGAAGCAGTAGAAATTGATTTATCTATTTTGATCTTGCCGGCAAATTCGCCCAGACCGCTTCCTAGCACAATACAAATTTCCGGTTCGTACGGAATTTGTGAGGCAAGAGCCGCGAAAGTTTTCCTGTACTTCTCGTTGAGATTAACAATCAATATAAAACTCCGGCAATAGTTGCAGTCATCCAGGTAGCAATTGTTCCGCCGAGAACGGCCTTCAATCCGAGTTTTGCAATATCACTTCTTCTATTTTCAGCTAGTGGACTTATACCGCCTATTTGAATTGCTATAGACGAGAAGTTTGCAAATCCGCATAATGCATAAGTAGAAATTATGATTGACTTCTCGGAAAGCTGGTGAAGCGAAATGATATCCGACATTTTAGAGTAAGCAACGAATTCATTTAAGACAAGTTTTATTCCCATTAAACCTCCAACATTCAGGGAATCTTTCCACGGTACACCGATTGCAAATGCTATGAATTGAAAAACCAATCCGAATAAAAGTTCAAGCGATAACGGTTTGCCGAAATTCTGCATACAGTAACTATTAAGATTTGTCCAGTTGCCTACATTAATAAGTATAAAGTTGAACAGTGCGATAAGGGCAATGAAAGCGATGAGCATTGCGGCAACATTTATTGCAAGCCGTGCCCCGTCGCCTGCGCCTGCCGCCGCTGCCTCAATAACATTTGAATGTGTCTTTTCAATTTTTAGCCGTACTGTTCCTTTAGTCAGAGGTTCTTCCGTTTCGGGAATCAAAATTTTTGCGATCAGCATTGTTGCCGGAGCCGACATTATACTTGCCGTGATAAGATGACGGGCAAATAAAAGTTGAGAGGCGTCCAGCCCAAACCCTTGAGACTTTGAGTATGCCATACCCAGCATTTGAACGTAAGCCAGCATTACTCCGCATGAAATGTGAGCCATGCCGCCGATCATTATGGTTAATAATTCGGATTGAGTCATCGACGCAATGTACGGGCGAATCACAAGCGGGGCTTCGGTTTGACCTATAAAAATATTTGCTGAGACGGATAATGATTCGGCGCCGCTAGTTCCCATCAGTCGCGCCATAACCCAGGCAATTCCCTGAACAACCCGCTGCATTATACCTAGATAATAAAACACTGACATCAAAGAGGCAAAGAATATTATAGTAGGTAATACCTGGAAGGCAAAAAACATTCCCATACTGCCTTGAGTGCCGGGGCTTTTTGCCAATGACCCGAAAACAAATTGCGCGCCTTCGAGCGCAAAGTTTAACAAATAAACAAACACGGAGCTTATGCTGCTGAATATATCTCGGCCAATATTTGTCTTCAAAACAAAAAGAGCGAAGAGTATCTGCATTGTAATTCCGCTGCCCACAAGTTTCCAATCGATCTTTTTTCTATTGTTGGAAAAAATTACAGCCATGGCGATTAGAATAATTAATCCAAGTATACCTCTGAGCAGGGAAATCAGAAAATCCATTGGAACCTCACTTTATTCCGGTATGTAGTGACATTTTCTGCAGCGCGCTTCGTAACTATCCGAGGCTCCAACAAGAACACGTTCTGTTGAAATAATTTTTCTTTGAGTTTTGTCGGCGGGATTTCCACAGACTACGCAGATAGCTAAAGTTTTGGTTATATATTCTGCTACAGCTAACAGCTGCGGCATTGGCTCAAAAGGAATTCCGCGATAGTCTTGATCAAGCCCGGCAACAATAACGCGTCTGCCTTCACCCGCAAGCTTATTGCAAATCTCAACAAGTTCCGGTCCGAAGAATTGCGCCTCGTCAATTCCGATTACCTGGGCATCGTCTATCTTTTCCAAAATTTCGCTTGCATCGGAAATTAAGATTGAGGGGAGCGACTGTTCGCTGTGTGAAACGATATCGCTCGTTGAGTACCTGTTATCAATCAACGGCTTAAAAATTCTAACTTCCTGTCTTGCTATCTTGGCTCTCCGGAGCCTTCTGATTAATTCTTCTGTTTTGCCGCTGAACATGCAGCCGGCAATTACTTCAATCCATCCGGTATTTCTTGGCATCGAGTGTGGTGTGAAGTCGGTCATATTATTTTAGAAATTCTTCTCCAAACGAGAAGGGGATTAATTCACCGAGGGTGAATTTTTTCAATTCGTCTTTTTGATTAATCATTATCACTTCAAGATTTTTTCCGCAGAGATCCAAAAGAACCTGTCGGCAGGATCCGCACGGAG
>JAKAHQ010000173.1 GCA_021814855.1 Bacteroidota bacterium
CATCAAATAACGATACTTTGCTTTTTGTTGTATCAAATAAAATAATTAATAAGGGCAAAATTGCAATTCCGCAAAATGGTTTTATTCTTTCTGCTTCAAATACAATGGCAAACGAACTTGAAAATGAAATTTCAATTGACGACACAGTCAAATTACTTCTTCAGCTTAGTCCGGATGAAGGAAAAGTTTATACATTAACAGGTGGTCTTCCTCAAATTGTTTTAAACGGAAATAATCTCGCAGACTTTTCTGATTCTCTTGAAGGTACAAAGCCATCTTTTACAGTCACAAAACATCCGCGAACCGGTATAGGATTTTCAAAGGACAGCACAACGTTTTACTTTTTTACAGTTGATGGAAGACAGGAATCAAGTTCGGGAATGTCATTAAAAGAATTTGCTGACTTAATGATTTCACATAATGTTTATCAAGGATTAAATCTTGATGGAGGCGGCTCCACAACAATGGTTGTTAACGGAAAATTGGTTAATCATCCATCGGATTTAACTGGCGAAAGACCTGTCGGCAGCTGCTTGTTGATAGTTTTGAAAAATAAAATGTAAGGTTACCAATTAAATTCAGATTAATTCGGAAATCCAATTCTATCCTTCGCTAAATGCTTAATCTCACAAGCAACAATATGAGTATATTTTATCTTTAAGAAAAGATATTAGAATAGTATTTTCTTTTCCGGAGGAATTAATGAAATTGAAATTTTTATATACACTAATTATCGCTTTGTTATTTATAAATATTTCATGTACAAACAAAAAATATGACGATCAAAAGCAGCCATTTGCAGATAATTCAGAAGCTGCTGTTAATCAGAATTCACAAAAGACACAACAAACAATTCAAACTCAAAATCTACCAGCAGCATCCAATTCTAAATATGAATTTCCAGATGATAAAGGAGTTGGACCAATTAAGGAAGTTTCGCTTGGTGCAATAGATCCAAAACTTGTTGATGCAGGTAAAAAGATATTTAATACAAAATGCGTTGCATGCCATCAGATGGATACCAGACTTGTTGGCCCGCCGCTTCGAAATATTACTAAGAAAAATACTCCCGAATTTATTATGAATTATCTTTTGAATACAACTGAAATGCAAAAGAAGGATCCGCTGTTGATAAAACTCGTTAATGAATACAAAATAATAATGCCGGATCAACAATTATCAAAAGATGATGCAAGAGGACTTTTAGATTATTTCCGTTCAACTGAAAAATAAAAATTATAAAATAGAGAATGATGAATCTGCACGGGTGGGCTTGCAGATTCTGATTTCTCTTTTTTATTGAGAACTATTTATACTTTATTTTTCCTAATTCTTACGTTAACATCGCCCCTTTACATTAAGCAAAGGGGCAAATTAAAATTGTTATTTTGATTTATCCGGATAAGGCGGCTTATGCAAATCCTTCGGCGGATTCTGCTTAAGCTCTTCTTTTATTACTTCAATCGCCTTCTCAAGTTGCTGATCGTTTCCTTTCGCAAGCTCTGCCGGATTGTCGGTAACTTCATAATCAGGATCGACGCCGTAGCCTTCAACAGTCCAGTTTCCGGTCGTATCCCAGATTCCAAAGCTTGGCGCGGATAAAAATCCTCCGTCAATCGGCTGAGGATTATCGCCGTAGCCAATCAATCCGCCCCACGTTCTTTTGCCGATCAGCTTGCCGACTTTTTCTTCTTTAAAATAATACGGGAAAGCGTCGCCGCCCGAACCGGACCAGCCGTTAATCAGCATAACCTTCGGACCGGGACAAGCGATCATTGGCGTCTGTCCGCTGTGGAAATCGCGCCTTGCCCAGAAGCTTAAAACCGGGCGGTTCATCAGCTCGACAAAGCGATCGGGAATTTGTCCGCCGCTGTTAAAACGCTCGTCGATAATCATCGCTTCCTTTTTATACTGGGCGGTGTATTGACGAACCAGTTCGCTTTGACCATCGATGCCCGTGTTTGGAACATAAACGTAACCGACTTTGCCGCCGGTTTCTTTATCTACCTTTTCACGATTGGCTTCAATCCAGCTAAGATTTCTTAAGCGTGCTTCGCTTGCCATTGGCTTCACCAATACTTTTTTGGCTCCTTCAATAGTTGGTTTGGAATTTATTGTCAAAGTAACAACTTCATTAGCCAATCCTTGAAACGCAGCCCACGGATCTTTTTCGGCATCGACCGGCTGACCGTTTACAGCAAGCAGATAATCACCTTCCTTCACATCGACGCCGGGAGCCAAAAGCGGAGAGCGAACTTCAACATTGTCCCACGGTCCGCCTTTATAAATTTTGATGATACGGTAAAACCCATTTTCAAGCTGATAGTCGCAGCCAAGCAAACCGACGTTGATCGACTTCGGCTGTTCCATATCGCCGCCCCCGACGTAAGTGTGTGAAGAGTTTAATTCGGAAATCATTTCTCCGATTACGTAATTCAAATCGTTACGGTCGATAACGTAAGGAAGCATCGCCGCATAACGTTTCTTAATTCCTTCCCAGTTTACGCCGTGCATTCCGGGATCGTAAAAATAATCTCTCTCAATCCGCCATGCGTCGTCGAAAATTTCTTTCCATTCCTGGCTGGGATTAATCCACGTTTCCATTTTATCGGTTTCAATTTTTCCATCGCCGACTTTCTTACCGGCAGCGATGTCAATTATTCCGTAAGTCGCACCGCTCTTATAAATAATTTTCTTGCCGTCGGCAGAGACATCAAATCCGTTTACTCCGGAAATAATTTCTTTCGATTCTCTATCTTTAAGATCGTAGAAATAAACCGATCCGGAAGGTGAGCCGGGTTTTGCGGCGCCTGCTGCGGGTTCTTTCTGATAAAGCACTTTACCATCGACTGCGTATAGGCTGCCGAAGTTTCCGTAATCAACCGGCAGCTTTACTATGCGCTGATCGATATTTTCGAAATCAATTTTTACCGGCTTTACACCCTCATCGGATTTTTCTTTTTTGCTTTCATCTTTTTTTGATTTTGAATCTTCGGATTTCTTTTTTGATGAATCTGATTTCACCGTTTCCTCATCGTTCTGAGGCGCAAGCGGAGACAACTCGTCCTTCTGCAGAGTAATAGCAACTATGCTTGTAGAATTCGGATAAATCCACGTGGCATCAACATCGCTGTAAACCGGATGAAAATTATCGTTCGAAAAATAGTAAAGATATTTTCCGCCCGGATCGAACACCGGTGAATTGCTGTTGTAATAACCGTTCGTTACTTGATGTGTCTTTCCTTCTTCAAGACCATAAATAAAAACCGCGTTGGCAAGCTCGTTCATGCCTTTATCATAAGCCAGCCATTTGCTGTCCGGCGACCAATTGTAATGCACGTGGAAGTCCCAATCGTTTTTATCGACAAGCTTTGGTTTTCCGTCTTCAACATTCACGATATAAATGCTGCCGGTCTTATCACTGAAAGCAATCCACTTGCTGTCCGGCGACCAATTGGGATTATATCTGAAACAGTGACCGTCGCGAGTAATTTGTTTTTCTTCCCCGCTGCCATCGCCGGGACGAATATACAATTCGTACTCGCCGGTTTTATCAGAAAAGTAAGCGACATATTTTCCATCCGGAGACCAGGCAGGAAATCTTTCCGCAACTCCGGAAGTATTCGTCAGGTCTTGAACGCTGCCGTGTTTTTCCGGGACGGTGAGCACCTCGCCGCGGGCGCCGAATAAAGCGCGCTTGCCGGTTGGAGATAAAGAATAATCATTAATTAATCCGGCAAGATTTTTAAGCTGCGGTCTGTCCTGCGGAAGATCGGCGGGAACTTTAATATCCACCGGATGAGCTTTTTCTGTAGCCAGGTCAAGAAGAAAAACTTCGCCGCCTTTTTCAAAAACAATGTCGTTCGGACCGAGGCTCGGCCACTTTACATCGAAATCGGTAAAGTGTGTAATTTCTTTCAGATGTTTTGTGTTAACATCGTAAGCCCAGATATTCCCGATTTTATTTTCGTCTCTGTCAGAGACAAAATAAATAGTATTGTTGTGCCACATCGGAACCGCGTCGCTGGCTTTATCGAAAGTAATTTGTTCGGCGGTGTTATTTTTAAAATCATAGATCCACAGCTTGCTTGCCCAGCCGCCGCGGTAGCGCTTCCAGGTTCTAAACTCCAGCGAAGCCGTTTCAAACACCAACTTGCTCGCGTCGGAATTAAATGAGCCGATCTCTGCAACCTTCATCGGAAGCTGTTCTGGCAGCCCGCCTTCAACAGATTCCTTGAACAATCTGTTAAATCTGTTTGAAGGGCTGTACATCCCGGAACGGTAAAGAATATCTTTTCCGTTCGGGTACCAATCGACAACAAAATCAACCGATGGATTGTGTGTAAGCCTTTTGGGAACGCCGCCGATAGCGGGCATAACGTAGACATCCATGTTACCGTCGTAGTTGCCTGTAAAAGCGATCTGATTTCCATCGGGAGAAAATTTTGGAAAATATTCTTGTCCCTTTGCGGTGCTCAGACGGGCAGCGATACCGCCGTCTTTAGAAACGGTCCAGATATCTCCCGCATAAACAAAAACGATCTTATCTTTGCTAACATCCGGGAATCGAAGCATAAGCGCATCCGGTTTTTGCAGCTTATCCTGCGCAAATACCGCCGCAGCAATAATCAAAGTGAAAGTAATTGATTTGAAGAAACGGTTCATAATTATTCCCTCTATAAATGATTTTAAATAAAAAATCTATTTAGATTCAGAAACCTTTCCCGGTTTCCGGTTGTCTAACCAGCCGGATGTTGGATTCAGCCGGCGAACGGAAAGACAAAATTACGTTGATTAATATATCAAATTCCTTTTACCGCGGGCAACCATTCATCATTTTTTTATTGATGCTGAGGAGACGGGGTTCTAACTTTGCCCCCGTCACTTTTTACCGAAGCGGAAATATTTATTTTGCGGATAACTAATTTAATTCCCTAATTACAAAACTCACTAAGAGGTATATGAATGATTTCGAATAAATCGTTGTACAGGCTCTTTATATTTATTTCAGGATTATCAATCCTTTTCTTATCGGCGGGGTGGACGACAAGAAATTCCAACGAACAAC
>JAKAHQ010000174.1 GCA_021814855.1 Bacteroidota bacterium
TTCAAATCATCCTATTTATCACGCGAAGTTACAACTTTAAACCAAAGGAGTAACTTCAATGAAAAAACTTTGTCTTGTTTTAACCGTAATTATTTTTTCAACTTCTCCGAATTTTGCACAAAGCGATTCAGTTAAAACCACTCTTTCAGAAGTATTAGTAACGGCAACTAGAACTTCCACTCCGGCTTTTGAAGTAGGCAGTTCATATTCAATTATTACATCCGAGCAAATTAAGAGAGAACAGTTAAACAATGTTGTTGATGTTCTTCGGGAATTGCCGGGCATTTCTGTTGTTCAGCAGGGCGGGCCGGGAAAAATTGCGAATGTGTTTATGAGAGGCGCAAACCCAAACCATACCTTGGTAATTATGGACGGGGTTGTGCTGAATGATCCTTCATCGCCGAACAACGCCTTCGATTTTTCGTTCTTAAATACAAATGATATTGAGAGAATCGAAGTTGTGCGAGGACCGCAGAGCACTCTTTACGGCTCGGATGCAATGGCAGGAGTTATCAATATTATTACCAAGGAAGGGACCTCGCACCCACAGTATTCATTTCTTGGTGAAACCGGCTCCAACGGTTACTATAGAGGAAATTTATCCGCGTTAGGCAGTTACGGAATTTTAAATTATGCTGTTACCGCAACCCGGAATGGAAGCCATAGTGTTTCGGCAGCCGATTCGCGTTATGGAAATTCCGAAAAAGACGGCTATTCAAACGATTCGTTCATGTCGAGACTAGGATTAGCACTCGCAAAAAATATTTCCATTGACTTGCTGTATAAGTACATCAAGGCAAATACCTCGCTCGATCAAAGCGAGAAATTCGGCGACGACCCAAACTATACTTATGATATAGAAGAACAATTATTCAAGGGCGGCATCAGCTTTTCAATTTTGGACGGCGTCTGGCATCAAAGTTTAAATGCATCGTTGATTAAAAACTTCAGCCGCTCGCTCGATCTTCCCGATCAATTCCGTCCAAACACGTCGCTCGATGCGTTTGGTAAAGCTCAGAGAATTAAATACGACTGGCAAAATTGTCTTAATCTTATCAACAACAACTTAATAACATTCGGAATTGAGACATCAACCGAAGAAGCCAGAACAAGTTCTTACTCAAACAGCGATTGGGGTCCATATAACTCTGTTTTCCCGGAGACATCAATTCGAACCACAGGAATTTATCTTCAAGATCAGATAAACATTTCCAATTCCTTTTTTGCATCAATAGGAATACGCCACGATAACAATCAAAAATTCGGCGGAACTACAACTTACAGAATTGCGCCGGCGTACTTTATCAGCTCAACTTCAACAAAATTAAAAATGTCTTACGGAACAGGTTTTAAAGCTCCGTCTCTGTTTTACCTTTTCGATCCTCAATATGGAAATCCGAATCTTAAACCGGAGGAAAGCAAGGGCTGGGATTTGGGAGTTGAACAATACACAGCCAATAATTCGATAATGATAGGAATAACATACTTCAACTTAAAATTTGAAAACATGTTCGGATTTGACTCCAATTACAGGGAGATAAATATTGCAAGAGCTTCTTCTCACGGCGTTGAGTTCACCGCATCGTTAAGAAACAATAGAAATCTTTCATTGGACGCTTCTTACACTTTCACAAAAACTATGGACGATTACAATGACGGTACCGATGATTTTAATAAGCCGCTGCTTCGCAGACCAGAAAACCAATTCTCTATTAACGCAAATTACCGGTTTAATTCGCGAATGGATTTGAACATGCAAATACAATACGTAGGCAAAAGAGATGATAAAGACTTTTCCGATTTCATGGACATAAAACGTGTAACGCTGCCGGATTACACAATTGTTAATTTTGCCGCATCCTATAAATTGTTGGACTATCTTATGCTGAATGCTCGATTGGAAAATATTTTCGATAAACAGTATGAAGAAGTGCTTTATTACGGAACGCTCGGAAGATCGTTCTATGCCGGAATTGCATTGGCATTTTAGAATTGAATGAGTTTTTATATACTTGCCGCCGGATGCTGGATTTGAAACGAATCTATGCTGAACAATCGAGTATCCGGCATCGAGTACTCGCGTTAGACTTCTCAATGTTAAAGAAGCATCAGTTAATCAACTGCAACATTAAGTTTCATAAGTCGATGAAATGTAACCGTAAATTTTGTTCCTCTTCCTTTTTCGGATTCGACCGAAATATCGGCATTATTCAAATCGCAATATTTTCTGACGAGCGCTAATCCCAAACCGTTACCCTCAAACTTTCTGGAATAGCCCTGCGTTTCCTGCGTGAACGGTTCAAAAATCTTTTTCAGGAATTCGTCAGACATTCCAATGCCGTTGTCCTGAACAGTTACATTTATGTTTTTGTCTTTATCTTTCTCTATACCGACATTAATTTCACCCGAGTTGGAATACTTGATCGCGTTATCAATAAGGTTAACAAAAATTTGCGTTACGCTGTAATGATCGCCGTAAATTTTGGGCAAAGGCACATTATTGTTAAAGATAAGTTTAAGGCCTTTTTGCTTGGCGTAGAATTCATATTCGCCGCAAATATTACCAAATACTTCTTTCGCCAGATCGAAACTTTTCCAGGTGGGTTCGTAGGTGCCAAGCTGCATTTCCGACATATTCAAAATCAAATCGATAGTACGGATTACACGTCTTGTAGCAGTATCAACTGCGGCAAAACTTTCAACGAGATGCGACGGCAGCTTATCGCCTAGCTCTTCCTTGATATAGTTAGTGAAGCTCAGGGTAACGTTCATCGGGGAGCGGATTTCATGCGACATCTGCGCAAGAAACTCGGACTTTACCCTGTTGGAGCGTTCCGCCTCATCCTTTGCAATAACGAGATCGTGCAGCATTTTATTTTTTTCGGTAATGTCATTCATGAAACAATATAACAATTCCCTGTCTCCCGGATTGTAAATTACGCTCACATCGACGGCGATAATTTTACCGGATTTTGTCATATGCTTAGTTTCAAATCTATCCGAGCCGTGTCTCACAATTTTTTTCAGATGGTTTTTTATTTCGTAAATCTCATTGGTATAACTTAAGTCCCTTAAATTCATATTTAAAAGCTCTTCGCGTTCATAACCGGACATCCGGCAGTAAGCATCGTTTACTTCGACAATTCTTCCATCGAGATCGATGATAAAAAAACCATTCATCGAAGTCTCAATAATTGTTCTGTATTTTTTTTCACTTTCTACTATCAATTCCTCGGCTTGCTTGCGCTCGGTTATATCCTGTATTGTTCCCGTCATTTTTACAAGAGTCCCGTTCCCATCTGTAATTAACTCGCCGCGCCCGTGAACCCATTTCACCCTTTTATCTTTAATGCTGACTATCCTGTATTCTTTATCGAAGGTTTGCTGATTGATAACTAGATTATTGTAATAAATGCTCATCTCGTCCACTTCGTCGGGATGAATAATTTGGAACCATCTTTCCAGGTCTCTTTCGTAGGAGTTATCAATTCCAAAAATTTCATAAAGCGTATTAGAACCTTCCCAAAAACCGGTTCTAAAATAGTAATTGAAACTGCCGATTTTTGCTACGCGTTGAGACTCCGCTATCCAGAATTCGCTTTCTCTCAACTTTTCCATTATCTTTTTTTTGTCGCCGATGTCACGGGTAACGCCGAGAATCTTAGTCACCTTTCCTTCTTTATTTTTAAGAAGACTGATAATTACTTCAGTGTCAACGAGTGAACCATCCTTGCATGGCTGGGAAATTATTTCTCTGCGTGTACGCGCGGATTCGTCGCCGCTTTCGTAAGCCGATATTAACATCGGCAAATTGGCAGTTATAAATTGATAGGATTGTTTTGTAAGAGCATCTTCTAACGGCTGCGCTAAAATTTCTTCTACTGTATAACCGCGTAATTTTGTAACTGCATGATTAATGTACTCGAATCGATTATTTATCAAATTAAAAGACCAAACTACATCTTCTACATTATCCAGTATGAGTTCAGTGCTGTTTTGGTGTTCTTTTAACAAATTAAATTTTTGCACGAAATCGGATCTTTGCCTGCGGAAGATTATATAAGATAATATCCATAATGCGGCTACGGATACTGCTGCGTTAAATATTTTTAAATAGGCAAAGTCGGGGAGATATCGATACACTTCCAATAAATTGGAAAGTATAATCCAAAACGAGACTAACGTTAGAACTACAATCTGCCACAAGAAATATTTTTTCGAGTTTCCTTTAGAAATTTCTTCTTTGTAGGAATGATTCAAATCTGTCTCCATCCATATCTAAAAATCTTTGCTCATAACCGGCGATTAATTCGTTTTTTAATCGTAAAAGTTTTCAAATTATGTACAGCTTAATTAGCGATGATTCGCAAGCATGAATATCCATACAACAAATTATCGAATTGCAAAGCCGACATTTAAAATAAATTTTGAATAAAAGGTGTTCAATAAATTGGCGGGTAATTTACGGAAACTTACCAATTGATAAAAAAATATATCGCCATTCGATTACAAATCTTTTTTTGTCAACCGGCATTTTAATTTGCTATTCTGAACTGAGAAAATTGACAATATTGAAAGTTGTATATATCTTAAAACTGTTCGGAAAATAATTTTTCATATAGAGATTTAGATTAGATATAGATAAAGACTCAGTATCTGCACCATAAAAACGAATTAAACCCTGATGGCGAGGAAGAATTGGAAAATTTCAAAAATCTTTTGATAATTGAAGACGACGACTTAACTCTGAAATTTTTTCAAATCTACCTTGGTAAATATTTTAATATCACATGCTGCAAGTCCGCCGAGGAATTTTACGAGAAGATAAATACGCAGCAATATGATTTATTAATAATGGATTTATCGCTGCGGGGTTCGAAAGACGGTCTGGAGCTTACAAGAGAACTTAGACAGATGAGAAATTACGAGAAGACGCCCGTTTTTGCAGTAACCGCAAATGCTTTGAAGCGCGATGAAGATGCGGCTTATAAAGCCGGCGTCAATAAATTTCTTAGAAAACCTATTGACAACAAAG
>JAKAHQ010000175.1 GCA_021814855.1 Bacteroidota bacterium
CGGATTCCAATCCTGCCTTACATTTTTTTTGCCCCACGGTCCGGGTCCGTAATGGTTGTCCCATCCCATAATATGATGAAGTCCGAGAGGGGTCATATAGTTCACTGTAATTTCGCGGGAGTTCAGCATGATTGATTCCACAGGCGTAATAAAATTTTTATCATTAGTAAATGTCATTCTGATCCAATCATCGGCAATTTGTTTTGAAGAGAGATCGTGGTTCCATGCTAATCTTCCAAACGCGTACCAATTTGCTTGACCGAACAAATGACCGGTCCAGTTTCTATCCGTGCCGGTGTTTGCAACTCCGGCAATTCCGGTTAGCGAATGATTATCCAACGATCCGTCTATCACTTTAGCTACAGTCGATCCTTCTCCTTTAGCGTAAGTATCGGAATCCAGGCATTCTTTAAATAACGGCGCGAGGTAGACAAGACTTGTTCCCTGCCCCAAATATTCCATCGTAATTTGTAATTCGAGAATAAGCGGAGTTTTAGGCATTGCACCAAACAGCGGATGAAACGGCTCGCGCGGTTGAAAATCAATCGGACCATTTTTTACCTGTATCAAAACATTGTCTCTAAATTTACCATCCAGAGGTTTAAATTCGTTGTAAGCTTGTTTAGCCCTGTCGTCCGGCACATTGTTATCATAAACAAATGCGCGCCACATCACAACTCCTCCGAAAGGTTTAACGGCATCAGCCAGCAGGTTTGCGCCGTCAGCATGATTCCTGCCGTATTGCTGCGGGCCGGGCTGTCCTTCCGAATTGGCTTTTACAAGAAATCCTCCGAAGTCCGGAATTAAAGAATAAATTTCTGCTGCTTTATCTTTCCACCATTGCTGAACCTCGGGATCGAGAGGATCGGCAGTTTTAAGTCCGCCGATTTCAATAGGTGCGCTAAATCTCGCTGTTAAGTAGACATGAATTCCGTAAGGACGAAAAACATTTGCTAGCGATGCTGCTTTTACAAGATAGTCATGTGTAAGAACCAGGGCGTTAGCATTTACATTTGTTAATACTGTTCCGTTAATTCCTATGGAGGCGTTAGCGCGAGCATAATCTTTATATTGCGGAATAATATACTCCGGAAGTTTATGCCAATCCCAAAGAGAAAATCCGGCGTAGCCACGCTCAACAGTTCGATCCAAATTATCCCAGTGATCTAGAAGTCGTAAATTTATTTTAGGTTTACTTTGAATGGAAAGATTTTCAATGTTTTGATTTGTTTGAAGCAGCCGTAAAAAAGCAAACGTACCGTAGAGCACGCCAATATTTTTGTTAGCCGCGATAATCAGATTCCTTTTACCGCCGGCATTAAGAGTTAAAATAAGATATCCTTCATCGCCCAGGTCTTTCAGTTTATCTTTAATCATCAGCGATGAAATCGCCGGTGAATTTTCCGGGGTGCCTGCTATTACCAAATTATTCACGTTTACTTTTTCCAACAGTTTTATTTTTTCACCAAGCAGCCCGTTCAATCCTTTAAGCAACTCTTCTTTAGCGGCATTCATCGTAGGCGAGTTGCCTTCAATGAAAATTCCCTTAATCATACTTCTGTAATTTTTCAGCAGCTGCGGGTTGGAAATCAAATCGTATCTTAACCAGAGGCGGTAACCGTCCCCGGCTTGAATTGTTCCAATAAACAAAACAAGTAAGAGAAAAATTATTTTCTTCATTAGACCACCTTTCTCATAATTTCATTTATCCGGAATAAGCACAGAAGGTTCAATCATTTTTTTTCTTTCAATAAATCTTCAGCCGCATTTACTAAATAGATATAACTTGATGCAAGGTTAACCACGTATTCATTTTCGCCCCAGAAGAAAGGCCAGTCTTCTTTGTTTTCTGGAAAATCAGGTTTAAGAATTAAAACACCCGGCACAACTCCACCGGCAATAAAAGAAAAATCTGCGCGGTTATTTCCGTAAGCAATTTTTTTGGAAACGGTACCAACCCCGGAGACGAAAGAAATATTTGAACCCGGATGACATCCGAAAATGTAATTTAATCCCCTGTAGACATATTCCGGATCGATTAAATCCGGAAATGCTTTCTGAAGCAGATAATTCGCTATAGCAAAATTAACCACGGCGCCGTCACCCGCCCAACCGCCGGTAGTGATTGGAACACCAAAAGGATTTTGTAAAAAGATTTTGTCCGCTCTTTCTTTATACTCAAGAGTAAGTTTTCTTAAACGAGCAGAGAATTCATTCCCCATATACGGAATAGCAGCTACAGCGATGGGCAGAATGAACATATTCCGGTCTTCGGGAATGGAAGATAAAATTTTATCGATCTCATCTTTATATTTTTTTTCTCCGGTAGTCTTCAACAGTTCAACCGCGGCTTTTAATTTTTCCATTTCGAGAGGCCCGCCGGTAGTATTGCCGTGACGAAAAAGATCGGGCGCGTGTGTTTGCTCTTCACCCCAAATTTTTTGAGCCGTGTCAAAACAATCCCGGGAAAGTTCTTTATCATAATTTTTCAACGCACGGCTTGCAGCAGCCAATGCCGCAATGGAGCCGTAGTTTAACGCGCTGGACTTGCTTGTGAACGCCCACCTGTCATCATTCGTTCCGCTTGTAAATCCGTCGGACTCAAGCGGCTTTAGTTTTGGATTATAAATCAGGTTATCTGTAATTGTCGAAGCATCGCCAAGATGAGTATAACGTGAAAGATCGGAGTCGATGATTCCGTTAATTGCATGACCAACAGCTTTAAATTGAGCCAGTAGTTGAAGCGTGCCGTGTTCAATTTGCTGAATAATATCAGGCACTCCATCGGGATGATGAATTTCGACATACCTTGTTTTTTCATTAACCAAAGTTTCATCTCTCGCCGGATGAAAATCCTCCCACGTTTGAACAAGGTTCTGCACTACCGCGTATTGAGTTTGAGTTCGAATATCAAAATCCCCGGCATCGAACCAGCCGCCGACATTTAAGCCGGGAATATGTTCGCCCGGTTTGTACGGAGTATCTGTCGTTGGTCCCTGCGCGTACAAATCAAAATGTTTATGATTAACCGGCGCCTGAAGCGCGTCATCAAGATGAGCATAGCCGTGCCAAACACGATACGCTTCTTTAACATACATATGATCCATCTGCACCGGCAGGTAAACATCATTCGTTGGGTGCCAAGCTTGTTCATAAACATCCTTCGAAATTCTAAACGCCTTTGTGTAAATCGAATCGTACTTGATCACATAAACGCCGTCTTCGGTTACCGCAGAAAAATCGAACGTGAAATAATTGTAACGAAGATACCTTCCCCAGTTTTTTAACTGTGCCGAGTATTTGTCGATGAACTTCCCATCGGCGTTTACTTTTAATAAACTTGCCTCCGTTTGCGGCTTATCATTTGCATCGAATTCGATAACGGCAACTTTCTTCTGCAAGGGATGATAACCAACTTGCGAATACTCGATTACAGGTTCACGCACCCAGTTTGGAATTGTATTAGCTTTGATGAACCATTCTAATACTTTGCCGGTTTTGCCGGCAGGCAAAAGACTACGCACAACAAACCACCCGTTCTGCGCCTCGTTACGCCCGTCGTATAATGATAGTTCCGAACTTTCCGATTTAATTGTAACTCTCCGGGTCGGATCTTCCGGCGCGAGAACGATTGCTTTGCCGGTCGCAATTGGTTGAGGTTCAGGAATATTGTTTTTATTTAAAGTCATCGGTCCGGTCGGGTACAACGGAAAATTACCAGGGTGTTCGTCGACTAAATATGTTTTTTCAAAATATGCTGAAGGAAGGAATTCCAGGTTTAACCCTGCCTTGCCGATAAGCTTTTCCGGAAGCGGTTTGTCCGAAAAAACACTTAGACTAACGCCGTCATCTTTGGCTTCAACTTTTATCATGTAGTTGAAGTTGTAATCGGGATATACCAAATAAGTTTCTACACTACCATGGAAGGTATCAACATTTCTTTCTTTCAACTGAGGCGTTGGATCCCACTGCGCCGGCGTTGGACTTAATCGTACGTCGCCGTTTGTGGCTGTGCGCACACCGTGATGAATAAGTTCAATGCCGCTTATCTTGGCGTCGCTGAAATTGCCGTCGTACCAATTATTGAACACCAAAATGTTAAGTCCGGGAGTTTCATAATAACCGGCGCTATTAAGTTTGAGTTTGGAGTTTACGGTTTGGCCAAAACTCGAGACAGCAAGAGCAGCAATTAGAACAAACGTGAGCAAGCCCGGAAGCGATTTACGAAGTATTTTCATGAAATTCTCAAATTCTCTTTCGTCATAAATATTTTGGAATAGAAATTAGTCTATCCGTCAATTCATTAAATTTACAATCGATAAATAAAACGGAGAACAGTAAAAGAACAATTAGATGATATAAAGTGTCTGGTCATTTACTATTCTCCGTTAAGGAAGAAGGCGGATGAAAGGAAAAACTTTTGTACAAGTATTCACCAATTCATCTACGAGCAAAAATTATTTGCGTGTACTTTCCGGCGGACCAAGGTAGCTTGGTTTAACGCCGCCGCAGTCAATTACTATTTTTTGAAGTACCGGGCCCGGATCCAGCCGCCAGAATTTCAATACATGTTTTCCGGATTCTTCGATATTATGTTTTGATATTTGAATGTTGATATCATCGGCAACCCACTTATTCCACATGCCGTCGCGGTTCAAATCGGGATAGTTTGGATTCGGCGTCATGTTAATAATCTGCGGCTTCTCATTATCAATCGAAACAGCGTAACGGATTCCATTCGGATTATAACTGAAATTTAGCGTTGGTGAGAAATACAACATAACCTTAACTTCACCTTTATGATCTAAGTACAGGTTGTAATCCAGGTGCGGTGTATTCCCATTAAGATTATCAACAGCTTCAGTCACGGGAACAGCGGTTAACGCGGAATTGGTTCTGCCGAGATTCGGAATCTTCTGCCACGAAATATTTTTTGCATCAATTGCTTTGCTGTAGTTATCGGCATCGATTGAGATGTAACCGTTACTTTCAACAAAACAATTTTCGCATGACCGCTTTGGCAGCGGCGA
>JAKAHQ010000176.1 GCA_021814855.1 Bacteroidota bacterium
TCCGATCTGATTCCGGGCTGATTTTGTATACATCAAATGGCGGAATAACCGGCGTTAACAACGACGATAATTATCTTCCGCAGGGATACGAATTAAAACAAAATTTTCCTAATCCGTTTAATCCCTCAACCAGAATTGACTATTCTGTACCAACTGACGGAAATGCAGCAATAAAAATTTTCGACGTTCTAGGAAAGGAAATAATAACGCTTGTTAGTGGATATCACAGAGCAGGCAAATACAACGTTCGGTTTTCAACAAACGATTATCGACTATCGAGCGGAGTTTATTTCTATCAATTGAAAGCCGGAAAATTTGTTTCCACAAAAAAAATATTGTTAATGAAATAGGAAGCTTATAAGTTTATGTCAACCGGCAAGACAGTTTTTGTCGTTTGATTTAATATATAATTGGCGAAATTGAATCGTGAAAGGTGAAAGTCTTTCCAGGCGTAAATTTATTTCCCGATCTTCAATACTTATCGGCGGAGCTTATACAGCTCTTGCTTCCGCGGCATCGTTAAATCAAATCTATGGATGGATAAGCAATCATCTTCAAGAAGATTATAAAAAAGAACTTTACAAAAATTCACCGGTAGCAAAGTATTGGATTTCCACTGCTTCAAAAAAAGTTAACTGTCTCGATTGTCATTCTTCTGCCCGGCTTGACGGGAAAAAAGAATTTGACCACGGGGAAATAATAATTAAATGTTTGTTGTGCGCTCAAGGATGCGTCATAAAAGAAAACGAACGCGGCAAATGCATGGCCCGTGTAAACATCAACGGAAACTTAAAAAGTCTTGTTTACGGTCGACCGATTTCGATTCACGTTGACCCGATTGAGAAAAAACCTTTTTATCATTTTCTGCCGGGAAGTCAGGCATTTTCCCTTGCAACTGCAGGCTGCCCGCTATCGTGCCAGTTCTGTCAGAATTGGGAAATCTCCCAAGCTAAGCCGGAGGATTACCATGTTAAATATTTTTCTCCGGCAGAAATAGCAAACAGTTCAAAATCTCAAGCCATTCCGGTAATCGCTTTCACTTATAACGAGCCGACGGTATTCTTCGAATACCTGACCGACATTGCCGGAGAGGCAAAGAAAAAAAATCTTCGAAGCGTTTTAATAAGCTGCGGCTTTATGAATGCAGAGCCACTTAAAGAATTATGCGATCTTCTCGACGCTATTAAAATCGATCTGAAAGGATTCAGCGAGGATTTCTATCATAAGGTTTGTTCGGCGGAGTTAAAGCCCGTTCTTAGAACCATCAAACAAATTTCAAAAACTAAGACTCACCTTGAAATTGTAAATCTTGTTGTGCCTACCCTGAACGATTCCGATAAAATGTTAAACGGATTATGCGAATGGATCACCGGCGAAGTTGGCCCGGATGTGCCGATCCACTTCACAAGATTTCATCCGGATTATAAATTACTGAATCTTCCCCCGACGCCGATTGCAACTTTGGAGCGGGCAAGAAATATTGCTATGTCGAAAGGAATTCATTATGCTTTTGTTGGAAACGTACCGGGACATGAAGGCAACTGCACTTATTGCCCTTCGTGTAAAAAAAAAGTTGTCAGCAGAACCGGAATGTTTACAACCGGGATTCATATTAAAAACGGCAGATGTGAATATTGTAATTATCCTATTGCCGGTGTTTGGAAATAATCTCCGTGACTCCGCGGGAAAAAATAAACCACTGAGACAGAGAAGGGAAAAAATTAAACGGTGCATTTGAAATGAAAAAATTTTTTTATGCGATATTACTGCTCGCGATTTCTTCTTGCAAGGCAGAAAAAAATAACAACATTTATGATGCCGATTCGATAAGATACCCGGCGGTTGCGGGGCAGTTTTATCCGGCTGATTCACTTAAGCTCATCGCGCAGATAAAAGGTTTTTTAGCCAATGCTAAACGGGCTAAAGTTGAAAATCCGGTTGCAGTCGTTGTTCCCCATGCCGGCTACATATATTCCGGCCAAATAGATGCCGACGCTTACAACCAGGTAAAAAATAATCGGTATGATGTAGTTGTTATACTTGGCACCAATCATACAACCGCAGGATTTTCGAAATTCGGTATCTATCCTCAAGGTGCTTTTGCTACCCCCATTGGGAAAGTAATTGTCGATAATGAAATTGCAAACGAGCTTATTAAGAGAGACCCCGATGTTTCGGTAAATCTTGCTGTTCATGCAAAAGAACATTCGGTTGAAGTTCAGGTTCCTTTTATTAAATACTTATTTCCACGCGCTAAGATCGTTCCCATAATAGTCGGCGAGCCGGATATAGAAATATGTACGAAATTCGGCAAAGTACTCGCCGGTATATTGAGAGACAGGAAAGCATTAATCGTCGCGAGTTCCGATTTATCCCATTACCCAAGTTTTAACGATGCAGTAAAAGTAGATGATAAAACTTTAAGAACGATTGCCGGTTTGAATTTAAATTCAATTGTTTCGGAGATGCAGAACCAGCTTGAGCAAAATATTCCGCAGCTTGTTACTTGCGCCTGCGGAGAGGCGCCGATTGTTGCCGCAATAGCCGCAGCAAAGGCAATGGGCGCTAATGCGGCTTCAATAATCAGCTACAGCAATTCAGGTTACAATTCAATCGGAAGTTCCGACCGCGTTGTTGGTTACGGTTCTGTTGTTATTTATAAAGGAACCGAACAAGATCCGGCTGACCCGGATACACTGCAAAATGATAATTCTTACAAGCTTAATTCTTCCGATAAGCAGACGCTTCTAAGATATGCTCGTAAAACTCTTGAGCAATATTTTTCACAAACTCTTCCGCTGCCGCGCGATATTAATCCGAAACTAAAAATAAAACGGGGCGCATTTGTAACATTGCGAAAGCACGGCGAGCTGCGCGGCTGCATAGGTCATATGGCAGAAGACACACCTCTTATTACTGTGATAGGATCAATGGCGCTTCAAGCGGCATTTAACGATACTCGTTTCACTCAGCTCACTCAAGATGAATTATCTCATGTCGAAATCGAAATTTCTGTCTTGACTCCTTTTACACAGGTTAACAGCGCAGACGATATTGATCTTGGCCGTGACGGAGTTATTGTAAAGAAAGGGAACCGGCAAGCGGTTTTTCTTCCGCAAGTTGCAACCGAAACCGGCTGGAGTAAAGAAATATTTTTAGATCAGCTGTGCCGCAAGGCAGGCTTGCAGCCCGGCGATTGGAAAAGCGCCAAACTTTTTACATTCCAGGCGGATGTATTCAGTGAATCCGAATTTCATTAAACTAAAAACTGTAATTAGGAAATCGGTTTTCTTAGCGGGAGTCGGTTTCGTTTCGATTCTCGGACAGGTTGTTATTCTGCGTGAATTAAGCGAAGCGTTCTTCGGTATAGAACTCATCTACATTCTCTCTCTTGGCGCCTGGCTTTTAGGTACGGCTATAGGCGCGGTAATCGGTAAAAAATCTTCCTTTCCAAACAGAAGAAATATTAAGAACCTATTTTTTCTGTTTGCTCTAATTTTGCCTGCCGATATTTTATTCATACGCGGAATAAGAAAAATCTTCGGCGCGGTTCCAGGCGCTTTTATGCCTTTCACCGAGCAAATTTTAGGATTACTCGCAGCGTTGATTCCATTGAGTATAATTACAGGGCTGTTGTTTCAATGGACCGCAAAATTATTTATTTCGGAAAAAGAGACTCTCGCCAAAGCTTATTCATTCGAAAGCGCGGGCGGAGTTATAGGAGGATTAACCTCAACATTACTGCTAAGCGCTGGTCTGCAAAATTTTACGTTAGCTTTATTGTGCTCATCAGTTTCAATGTCAATCTTCTTTTACGCGTCGTCGAACAAATTGAAATTTACTTTCAAGATATCTTTAATCGTCGCGGCATTAATCTTTATTGTTTTATTTGCGTCAAGCAGGAGTATCGACCGATGGATGACATCATGGAATTATGAAGGCGCCGCAGAGTCGCTTGATACTCCGTATAATAGAATCACCATCACTTCCGCAGCAGGACAATACTGCGTTTTCGAGGACGGTGCGCTTTGTTACGAATCGGAAGGTGTTTCCGCCGAAGAGTTTGTTCAGCTCTCAACCTTACAAACAAACCGGCTTAATAGCGTACTTGTGCTCGGCGGAGGGTTCCATGGAATAATTTTCGAACTGCTTAAACTCCCGGTTGACAAAATTAATTATGTCGAAATCAACAGGCCAATGACTAAATTATTGATGGATTACCTTCCCGCCGAAATCTACAATTCCTTGCTGAATAAAAAAGTAAAAATAACTTATGATGACCCGCGTAAATATCTCAACAACAAAAAGTTATTTGATGTTATACTGATCAACATGCCGGAACCAACCTCGGCACAGACAAACCGGTTTTACACAAAAGAATTTTTCAGCGAGTGTTCGATGAACCTTGCGCCTAAGGGAATTGCTGCTTTCAAAATTCAGTCCTCGGAAAACTTATGGACATCCGCGCTGCAAAACAGAAACTCTTCCATTTATAATGCACTAAAAATTTCTTTCAAAAACATTATCGTTCTGCCCGGAACAAGAAATATATTTATTGCTTCCAACGATTCTTTGACCGGAGACACAAAAGTTTTAATCGACCGTTTTAATTCGAGACAAGTGAGCGCAAAGTTGGTTTCGCCGCCGTATATAAGTTATATTTATTCCAACGATCGATTTGCGGAAATACAAAATATTTTATCAACCAACGGTACGGAAGCCAATTCCGATTTTAAACCGGCTTGTTACGGACTTACAATTTCAATCTGGCTTTCAAAATTTTTTCCGCAGTTGAATTCTTCAACAGGAGTATTTTCTTCTGCCGCAAAATCATTAATGCTGATTGCAATTGCTGCTGTCTTGATTCTCTTAATTTATTTGAAAGGGAAATACGTTAAAGCAAAAAGGGCGGCACTTGTTTTCGGCGCCGGATTTATCGGGATGGTAATGGAAACACTTCTTCTTATTCTATATCAAACAAAGAACGGGATACTGTACCGGGATATAGATC
>JAKAHQ010000177.1 GCA_021814855.1 Bacteroidota bacterium
ATTACAAGTCGTCGCGTGAAGCAATGCCGGAAGATATGATACCGCAGATACAACGCATTAAAGATATAATCGAAGCGTTTAATGTGCCGATTTACATTCTGCCCGGTTACGAAGCCGATGACTTGATTGGTACCGCAGTTAAAGAAGCCGAGAAGAAAGGATTCGACTGCTACGCTATTACACCGGATAAAGATTACATACAGCTTATATCGGAAAACATAAAAGTTGTGAAGCCAGGCAAATCCACCGACGAGATTGTTATACTCGATGAAAATAAGGTTCGCGAAGAGATGGGCTTTGAGCCGATTCAGATGATCGACTATTTAGCCCTGGTAGGCGACTCCAGCGACGATATTCCCGGCGTTGCGGGAATTGGACCAAAGACAGCTTTACCGCTGATACAAAAATTTAAAACGTTGGAAAATATTTATAAGAATCTCGACCAAATTGATAAAGCCGGAACCGTTAACAAATTAGTCGAAAGCAAGGCGAATGCCTTCCTCTCAAAAGAATTAGCTACCATTAGAACAGATACGCCTTTCCATATCAATTTCGACGAAGCGCGTTTTCATAAGCCCGATTTGGAAAAGCTCTTAAAAATTTTCAACGAACTTGAATTTAGATCCTTTGCTGCAAAGCTTAAAAAACTTTTTGTCGAGGAAGAAACGCAAAAGCCGCAGGCAGAGGAAAGCAAGGAAGTAACAGAAGCGCCGGAAAACATAGGCGTGTTCGACAAAAATAAAGTTAAGTATAAACTCCTGCTAACTTTCAAAGATGCAAAAGAACTTGCCGCGAAACTTTTGGAATGCGAGCTTTTTGTTTTTGATACCGAAACCGATGGACTTGACACCCTGGATATTAATCTAGCCGGATGTTCATTCGCTATGAAACCGAAAGAAGCATTTTTTGTAGCGACAAATCCTTCCGCTCAAACTTCTTCATTGTTCGGGGCGGATTTATCCGAACGTTTGCCGGTTGAAGATTTTGTTAAGTTATTTAAACCGGTTTTTGAAAATGCAAAGATTAAGAAGGTCTGTCAAAACGGGAAATATGATATTGGAGTGCTGCGCCACTACGGTATTGAAGTAGCTAATTTTTATTTCGATACAATGCTTGCGAGCTATGTGATCGACCCGGATCAAAAACACAATATGGACGATCTTTCGGAAAAATATTTAAAGTACAGACCAATACCACTGACGGATTTAATCGGTTCTAAAAAGACACCCGAAAAAATTTTTGAAGTCGACCCCAACATGCTTTCGGATTATTCCGGCGAGGACGCGGACATTACCTTCCGCCTTTTTGAAATCCTTGTGAAGCAATTGAAAAAAGAAAAGCTCGAAAGATTGGCTTACGATATCGAATTCCCTCTTGTCCCGGTATTGGAAGATATGGAACGAACCGGCGTAAGAATAGATACAAAGAGTTTGAAAGCTTTCAGCGACGACTTGCAAATTTTATTGGATAACTACACCGGCGAAATTCATAAATACGCCGGCGAAAAATTTAATATCAATTCAACGCAGCAACTGCAAAAAGTTTTGTTCGAGAAACTACAACTGCCGCAAACTACAAAAACTAAAACCGGGTATTCGACCGACGCGAAAACTTTGGAAGGATTAAAAGGTTCTCATCCGATAGTAGATATAATTTTGGATTACAGGCAGGTTTCCAAATTAAAATCCACATACGCTGATGCGCTTCCTACACTGATTCATCATAAAACTGGCCGGGTGCATACAACATATAATCAAGCAGCAGTTTCAACCGGAAGACTTTCGAGCATCGATCCTAATCTACAAAATATTCCCATCCGCTCCGAACTTGGAAAAGAAATTCGAAAAGCTTTTGTTCCGCGCGACAAAAATTACGTAATACTTTCGGCCGATTACAGCCAGATAGAACTGCGCATTATGGCAAGTATTTGTGGTGATGAAACTTTGACAAAGGCATTTAAATCCGGCGAAGATATTCACAGGCGGACTGCCGCTCTTGTATTTAAAGTTGATCCAAGCGAGGTAACCCAGGATATGCGCCGCAAAGCAAAAGAAGTAAATTTTGGAATTTTATACGGTCTCGGTCCTTTCGGTTTAAAAACACGTCTCGGAATAACTCAAACAGAGGCGAAAAATATTATCGACGATTATTTCTCCTCGTTTAAGAATGTTAGGAAGTTTATGGACGACTCCGTTGCGAGCGCTAAAAAGAAAGGTTATGCTGAAACACTTTATGGCCGGCGAAGATATTTAAAAAATATTAACAGCAAGAACAGAGTAATTCAACAATTCGAAGGCCGGGTAGCCATCAATATGCCAATACAGGGAACCGCTGCCGACATGATTAAACTGGCGATGATAAATATTTACCGGGAACTCCAAAAAAGAAAAGCAAAAACTAAAATGGTTTTGCAGGTTCACGATGAATTGGTTTTTGACGCGCACAAAGATGAGGTAGATGAACTCCGTCCGTTAATTGCAGAGTTAATGGAAAAAGCTTTACCGCTTAACGTGCCTGTGGTTGCCGAAACCGGCGTTGGTGATAACTGGCTCGACGCTCATTAAAAATAATAACCCATGAGTGGGTAATAAAGATTAAAGATTGTCACTTAGTAAAGATTCTTTATCTGGTCGTGAATTTTATGGCTGAAGAATTTATGAACTCTCGCGCTTACTTCCTTTTCAGTTTTTAGAACAAGACACTCTTCGGCTAAAGTTTTCATCTCTTCAAATGAAAGACTTCTTATAATTCTTTTTATCATAGGAATAGCAGAGGCAGAAACACTCAAAGATTCGAGGCCCATTCCAACAAGTAAAGGAACTGCGAATGTATCGGCTGCCATAGCTCCGCACATCCCGACATTTAAACTTACCGACTTCCCTTCCTTGATAATATGGTTGAGTGTTCTTATCACGGCAGGATTAAATTCCTGGTAAAGACTTGAGACGATTTCGTTGCCGCGGTCAACGGCTAAAAGATATTGTATTAAATCGTTGGTGCCGATGCTTACAAAATCAATCTCTCCGGCAAAATCTCTAATAATGACTGCAGCAGACGGTATTTCAATCATTATTCCGACAGGAATATGTTTATCGAACAGCTTGCCTTCCTTTTTAAGTTCGTCCTGGCATTCTTTGATTAATTCCTTCGATCGTTTTACTTCCGCCATCGATGCGATCATCGGAAGCATAAACTTTACATTCTTATGAACGCTGGCGCGCAGTATAGCGCGGATTTGCTTTTTAAATATTTCGGGATTATCCAACAGCAGTCTTATTCCCCGCCAACCTAAAAATGGATTTGGTTCGTGCAAATCCACAGGCAACACCTTATCACCCCCAATATCGAAAGCCCGGATAATTACCGTTCCCGGGAAAATTCTTTGCGCTATAGAATTGTAAACCTCATATTGATCATCTTCATCCGGAAAAGCTTCGGCGTTTTCAAAAAGCTGTTCGGTTCGGACAAGACCTATACCCTTAGAACAGTTCTGCGTTATGTATTCCAACTCGTCGGAGATGTCGAGGTTAGCAAGCAGTTCAATTTCTTTGCCGTCCAGTGTAGTTGCCGGCAACTGTTTTAGTCCGGCAAGCTCGGCATCCTGCTTGGCTAATTTGTCAATCTTCTTCTGATATTCTTTTAGGAAGTGTTCGTCCGGGTTAATTATCACTTCGCCTTTGAAGCCGTCAATAATAAGAAGATCGTCGTCGTTAATAAAATTTGTTGCTTCGTGAAGACCGACTACTGCAGGAATATTTAATGAACGGGCTACGATTGCCGCATGAGAAGTCAATCCGCCAAAATCGGTTACATATCCTTTCACATTAACTCTTGAAAACAAAACCGTATCCGATGGGGATATTGTAGAAGTAACAACAATAACATCGTTAGTAATTTTCGATTTCCATTTTTTCTTTTTAAGATTTCTAATTATTCGGTTTTTAATATCTTCGATATCATGAGAGCGTTCCTTCATGTACATTTCGTGCGATGCGTTCATCAAATCGGTATACTTTGAAATCTCGTCGTTTACTATATACTCCGGTACCTTGTTCTCTCTTACAATTCTATTTCGAATAGTAGCAACAAGAATAGGATCATCGAGGATCATTATTTGCGCCTCGAAAATCGCCGCGCGTTTCTCACCCAGTTTATCTACAGCCAAAGAAAATATTTTTCGCAATTCCTTCTTGGATTGTTCCAGCGCGGAATCAAGATTTTCCAGCGCTTCGTTAACGTCGGTTACACTATCGTCTCTAACTTCCTCTTTAAGTTTTTGGTAAATAAACGCTTTGGAAATAGCTATGCCCGGTGCGGCGGCAATTCCTTTGAGTATTTTTATTTCTTCCGGTTTCATTTTACAGTTCGTCAAATCCTCTTTTAAAATAATCTACTACTTCCTGTGCTGCTTGCTGCTCATCTTCGCCGTCGAAAATTAATGTTATTTCGGAACCTTTCTCAGCAGCCAAGGTCATAACGCCGATAATGCTTTTTCCGTTGATGTGCAGCCCGTCCTTATTCAAAAAGAATTCACATTTAAATTTAGAGGCAATTTTTACTATTGTTGCTGCCGGCCGTGTATGAAGACCGGCGTTATTTATAATTGTTACTTTTTCTTCAATCATTTATTTCTGTTTATTAGGATATTCGCAAGCCAGTTCATTAATTGTCTGCCTTCCTCGTTTGGCAGAACGGGTAAATTTTTGAGAGCCAATTTAGTGTATTTAATTATTTCATGCTCGGCGTCTTTTGTTACGCCTAATTCTATGTAAAGATTTTTATAGAACCCGATTTCTTCCTTTTTAACTCCTTTGTTTTCAAAAACTCTTTGGAGCGATTTTCTTTTCACACCTTTTGCTTTTTCCATTGCACGCAGCAAAAGATAGGTCTTCTTGCCTTCGATCAAATCGCTGCCAACTGTTTTGCCAAATTCGGATTCATCTGCAACGAGATCAAGCAGATCATCCTGAATCTGGAAAGCCATGCCGAGATACTTTCCGTA
>JAKAHQ010000178.1 GCA_021814855.1 Bacteroidota bacterium
ACTGATTAAAAAATTGGAGACGTTTACCGTTTCCGAAAGTAAATAAATTGCTTTCTTATAAATGCAAGATGACAAAACAAATATTCTTGTCGTAGATGATGAGAAGGGACTGCGAATAGGCACACAGCGTTTGCTTGAGGACGAGGGCTATTCTGTTGATGCAGCCGAAAACGGCACACATGCAGTCGAGCTTGGAACGGCAAAAGAGTATGATATCGCTGTTATCGATTTAAAGATGCCGGATCTAGACGGGCTCGATGTACTTCAACGAATAAAAGAAGTGCACCCAAATACGGTTTGTTTTATAGCTACTGCTTTTGCAAGTTATGATACAGCAATACAATCCACGCGCCTCGGCGCTTTTGGCTACATACCCAAACCATTTACGCCGGAGGAATTTATTTACCAGGTGCAGCTCGGCATAAAACAAAGGCGGTTAATTTTAGAAGCCGAAAAGTTAAGACTGGAAAGGGAAGAGAGTCTTCTTGAAATAGCGAATGAAAAATCCAGGCTTAACGCTATTGTAAAATCCATTAGCAACGGTGTACTTGTAATAAATAAAGTGGGCGAAGTTGCTTACTACAATTATGCAGCGCTCAAATTTTTAAATATTACCGGTCTGAAAATCGGCGATGTTATTATCGATAGTCTGCCGAAGGAAATTGTGGCAATCATAAAAAAAATTCTCCAGAAAGAAAAAATTCTTTTAAAGACGTACACAACCCAAATAGATATTCAAGCAGATGAATTGCTTTCCGTAGAAGCCGCATGCACACCCGTGCCGCACCCGGACGGAAGTTTAGCAGGCGTGGTTATAGTTCTGAGCAACATAACCCAGTTTAGAAAGATTGAACAGATTAAGTCGCAGTTTATTTCAATGGTGGCTCACGAATTAAAAACTCCGCTTGCCGCTATTCAGGGCTTTCTAAATATCCTGCTGGATGACAAGATCGAACTCGATAAAGAGAAGCAAACGGATTATCTTAACAGGTCGGTCACGCGTCTGAAGAGTATGATCCTTCTTGTAAACGATCTACTCGACATCTCCAGGATGGAAATAAAAACCAAGCAGAGGGAAATTCAGGAGATAAACGTAGTCGACGTAATTGAGAACACTCTTCAGTTTCTGGAGATTGAACTTGACAAACGGCATTTATCTGTTGAAAAACATTTTGAAAGATCGATTCCAAGAATTCAAGTTGACCAGAATGAAATTACAAGGTTGATTACAAATCTTTTAAGCAACGCAATTAAGTACAACAAGGAAAGCGGAAAAATTATTATTTCGTTGTCTTGCATGCAAAATTATTTATGCATCGTAATTAAGGATACCGGAATCGGAATGAAGCCGGAGGAAAGACAAAAATTATTCAACGAGTTCTTCCGCGCAAAAAATGATATGACCAGAGGAATTAGCGGAACCGGTCTTGGCTTAACTATCGTAAAAAGAATTGTCGATTCTTATCACGGTAAAATTGAAGTTGATTCTGAATTTGGTGTCGGTACATCGTTCATAATTAACTTACCAATAAATAATAATCACCAATAACGGAGGAGGATATGCCATTAATAGCAATTATTGATGACGACCCGGATATTTTAGACGCCAGCAGTTTGGTGTTGAAATCAAAAGGATACGAAGTTGTAACGGCTACAAATCCAAACGACGGATACAAGATCATTACAACAAGGAAGCCTGACTTGATAATTCTTGATGTAATGATGGACGAACCGGACGACGGATTTTTTCTTGCGCAAAAACTTAGAAGGGAAAAAATTAGCACGCCGATTTTAATGTACACGTCGGTTTCAAAAGCAATCGGCCTGGACTTCGGTAAAAACGAAATGGTTCCGGTTGACGACTTTGTTGAAAAACCGATCTCTCCAGAAGAACTTATTTCGAAAGTGGGAATTTTGTTGCATAAAGTGAAGGAGACACACTGATGTTAATCTTAGAAAAAAATGCAATGACCGAAGAAATCGAACAACTTGTTAATAAGTTCGGCAGAAATCGCTCCTCGCTGTTGCCGATTCTTCAAAGTATTCAAAGAAAACATAATTACATTCCGGACTTTGCCCAGCAGGAAGTTGCAAGACTTCTTGATATTCACCCCGTTGAAGTATTCAGCGTAATTTCTTTTTATGCTTTTTTGAATACAAAACCAAAAGGACGCAACATCGTTCGTTTGTGCCAGACAATTACCTGCGACCTTGCTGGAAAGAAAGGCGTTGCGCTGGCGATCGAAAGGGAACTCGGAATCAAATTCGGCGAAACAACCAAAGATAATCGAATTACTCTTGAGTACGCCAACTGCCTCGGCATGTGCGATCAAGGTCCGGCAATGATTATCAACGAACGGGTATATCCGAAAGTAACGCCCGAAAAAGCCGTTGAAATATTGAGCGAGGTGAAATAATCATGGAAAAGAAAACAAGAAAAGGCGCCGTAATTTTTTCTTCGTATACTCGCGGCGAATCGATAAAAAAAGCTCTCGGATCAAAACGCGAAGATATTCTTTTTGAACTTCGCGAATCCAAATTAAAGGGAAGAGGCGGCGCAGGATTTCCTACAGCTACCAAATGGACTCTTGTTGCAGCGGCTACTTCGGATGAAAAATATGTTATATGCAACGCCGACGAAGGTGAACCGGGAACATTCAAAGATCGCGTCCTTCTGCTGGAATATCCCGAACTTGTATTTGACGGAATGGTAATTGCCGGTTATACTGTGGGCGCATCCAAAGGTATAGTTTATCTGCGCGGCGAGTACGAATATATGTTAAACTCTCTTGAAGACTATCTGGATCAGATGAGAAAAGACAATCTTCTTGGCAACGATATTTTAGGAAAGAAAGGTTTTAGTTTTGACATCGATATTCGTCTTGGCTCAGGCGCTTATGTTTGCGGCGAAGAAACTGCTCTGATCGAATCTCTCGAAGGAAATCGCGGCGAAGCGCGCAACCGTCCGCCGTACCCTGTAACTACCGGTTATATGCATAAACCGACAACTGTAAATAACGTTGAAACGCTCGCATCCGTAGCTCAAATAGTTATGAAAGGCGGAGAATGGTTTAAGAAACACGGAACCGACAAATCTACCGGATCAAAATTATTTTCAGTTTCCGGCGATTGCGAAAAACCCGGCGTTTATGAATTGCCATGGGGTACAAAAATATCCGAGCTTCTCGAAATCGTTGGAGCTAAAAATACCAAAGCCGTTCAAGTCGGCGGCGCTTCGGGCGTATGCGTTCCAAAACAAAATTTCGACCGCACTCTGGCGTATGAAGACGCGGCAACAGGCGGCTCGATAATGATTTTCAATGAGAACAGAGATATGCTTCACATTCTAAAAAACTTTATGGAGTTCTTCGTTGAAGAATCTTGCGGCCAGTGTACACCTTGCAGAATTGGAAATACAAAATTGCTGGAAGGCGTGGAGATGATTGAGAAAGGTGAGTACACATTTGCTTATATCAATCAGTTAAAGGAACTCGGCAAAACAATGCAGGTAGCTTCAAAGTGCGGACTTGGTCAGTCGAGCCCTAATTCATTCATTTCAATTTTAGAGAACTTCAAAGAAGAAATATTCAATGGTAACGGAGGTAGACATGGAAAGTAAAGGTAAAACAAGAGCGCCGGAAAGTCAGAAGCCGCTCACAATAGAGAAACCAACCGATCTAACTACAATCGGCGGAACCGTCACTGTTGAAATAAACGAGAAAAAACTTACAGTACCTCTCGGCACAACAATTCTTGAAGCATGCAAAATGAACGGCATATCCATACCGACGCTTTGCCATCATGAAGATCTTTGCGTTGCCGGAGTTTGCCGTATTTGCGTTGTAGAAGTTGAAGGAATGAGAACTCTTCAAGCATCGTGCGCATTTCCAATCACGGCTCCAATCAAAATAAAAACTTCCACACCTATGGTTCGTAAAGCGCGCCGTAACATCATCGATCTTCTTCTCAGCGAACATTACGGCGAATGTTACTCATGTTTCCGGAACGGAAAATGCGAACTTCAATCTCTTGCCAAAGAATATGGAGTGGACAGTTACACATTCGGTCATGTAACCGCTCCTAAGTATGAAACCGACAAATCATCATTCTCCGTAATAAGAGATATGAGCAAATGCATTCTTTGTAAACGATGTGTGAGAACATGTATCGATTTGCAGGAAGTTGGCGTGCTCGAGGCGGTTGATCGCGGAGATAAAACTCATGTAAGTACGTTCTTGGAAAAACCGCTTGCCGATGTAATCTGCATCAATTGCGGTCAATGCATCAATCGCTGTCCTACTGCCGCACTGCGGGCAAACGATCCGTCCGATGAAATTTGGAATGCAATTGACGATCCGACTAAGCATGTTGTCATTCAGACAGCGCCATCGCCGCGAGCTGCAATCGGAGAAGAGTTCGGACTCGGTGCCGGGCACTCCATGACCAGAGAACTTAATACTGCGTTAAGAAGAATTGGATTTGATAAAGTATTCGATACGAATTTTACGGCCGATTTAACCATCATTGAAGAAGGAACAGAATTGATACTTCGCCTATACAAAGCGCTGGTTCAAAAGGAACAGGTCGCTCTGCCGCAGTTCACTTCTTGTTCGCCCGGCTGGGTTAAGTTCCTGGAACATTACTATCCGGAGTATATCGATAATTTGAGTTCTGCAAAATCTCCGCAGCAAATGTTTGGAGCGTTAATAAAAACTTTCTACGCAGAAAAAGCAGGTGTCGATCCGGCAAATATTGTTTCCGTCGCAGTTATGCCGTGTTCGGCTAAGAAATTCGAATGCAACAGACCGGAGATGCATGACAGCGGCTACAAAGATGTGGATTACGGATTGACTACACGCGAACTTGCAAAGATGATTAAGGAAGCAGGTATCAATCTTCCGGAAATGCCGAAGAGCGATTTCGACTCTCCGTTCGGCGAAGCTTCTGGTGCGGGGTTAATTTTCGGCGCTACCGGGGGTGTAATGGAAGC
>JAKAHQ010000179.1 GCA_021814855.1 Bacteroidota bacterium
CTTGGTAGGCAATACCGGTTGCAGAGTTGATGCAATCAACTATTATTTCAGGTTTATACTCGTTCAGGAGTTTGTAGATAGATGAGCTTTGCAGCATCTCCTCCGTAAGCTCCTCCATTGTATCTCTCATCAACACTTTTCTTGTTGAGCTGTTATTCAACAGTTCCAAACGATCCGAATCCTTAAATTCGTGACGCACAAAAATATTTCCCCACCAAGGGACAAAATAATTTTCTTCAAGACCGGGAAACTCTTTTTTAAGTCGAACTACCTCATCAAGCGCTTCTTCCTTTCTCAACGATGTAACAATTATCCGTTTCGGCTTCTCGGGTACAAATTTTCTAATAACAGCGTTACCTACAAGGCCCCACCCGACCAGCACCAGCACTGTTTTGTTTTGAATATCCATAAAAAACCTCTTTGAACTATATTTAAAAATTCATTTGATTAAAAATTACTGCTTGAATGCAAGCCAGGCAAGGAAAATAGATTCTTACGGCTGCAACTTTATTTTGCTAAAAGAAAACTGCTTTCTTATTTTTGTTCAGAGATAATAATGAATTAAAGCGGTGGTATTAAATGAAGATTTGTGAAATTCTCAGAGTCGACAGAATTATTTCTTCAGTGCAGGGGACAAACAAGAGCGAAGTGATCGATGAATTAATCGATTTGTTCAAAAACGACGAGCGTGTTAAGAATTTGGATGAAATGAAAATTGCCGTGCACGATCGTGAAAAAATTATGTCTACCGGGGTTGGCAAGGGCTTCGCAATTCCGCATGCCAAAACAGACAGCGTTAATGAGATTGTAGCTGCCTTTGGCAAACTTGATAAACCGATTGACTTCCAGGCGCTCGACGAGCAGCCGGTGAACCTCGTTTTCCTTTTAGTCGGAAAAGAAAGTTTGGTCGGCCCGCACATAAAACTTCTTAGCCGCATTTCTAGAATGATGAACAAAGACGAATTTCGCGAAAGTCTTACAAAGGCGAATTCGCCGCAGGAGATTTATTCGCTCTTTGAGAATGAAGAAAAACAATATTACGAAGCGGTTTAAAATATTTTATGATAAAAGCTGTTACCGGTACCCGCGATATAATTCCAACCGATATTCCAAGATGGAAACATATTGAATCAATCGTTGCGAATGTTTTTTCCGGATTTAACTATAAGGAAATCCGCACCCCGATATTTGAAGAAACTGCATTGTTCGCCAGAGGAATCGGCGAGGCTACGGATATAGTCAGCAAGGAAATGTACACCTTCCTAGACCGAAGCGGGGATAGCTTGACCTTGCGTCCCGAAATGACTGCGGGCGTTGTTCGCGCATTTATCGAACACTCGCTCGATAAAAAACAAAATTTGAATAAGCTTTTTTATCTCGGTCCAATGTTTCGTCAGGAAAGACCTCAAGCCGGAAGGTTTAGACAGTTTCATCAATTCGGCGCGGAAGCAATCGGCAGCAACGATCCTCTGCTCGATGCCGAGATGATTATTATGGCTTACGAAATTTTTGCCAGACTCGGATTAAAAAATTTGCTTGTGAAGATAAATTCTCTCGGCGTTCCTTCTTCCAGGGAAGAATATAGAAGTAAGTTGAAAGAATACTTGTTGCCGCACTTCGAAAAACTTTCGAACGAAAGTAAGAAGAGATTCGAAACCAACATACTTAGAATTTTCGACAGCAAGGAAGAGGAGGATCAAAGGGTTTTGCAGAACGCTCCGCTGCTTATCGATCATCTCGATCAAGAAAGCATCGATCACTTTGAAAAAGTAAAACAGGCGCTTCAAAATTCCGGCATACCTTTCGAAATTGATCCCAAATTGGTAAGAGGGTTGGACTACTACACAAATACTACTTTTGAAATAGTCAGCGGAAGTGTTGGTTCTCAAAGCGCTTTATGCGGCGGCGGAAGATATAATTTGCTTGTAAAAGAATTAGGCGGCGGAGACATACCCGGCGTTGGATTTGCCGCCGGCTTGGAAAGAATTTTATTGGCGTGTGAAAACGAAAATTCATTTACACTCGAAAACGAAAAGATCGATCTTTATATAGTAACTATCGAAAAGAAATTAAGCGATGAGGCATACCGCAACGCCGTTGAGTTTAGGAGGAAAGGATTAACTGCAGATATGGATTATTTAAGCCGGAGCGTTAAAGCGCAGATGCGCGAAGCAAATCGATTGAATGCAAAATATGTTTTATTAATGGGCGGCGATGAATATGCCAAAGGCGAAGTAGTTCTTAAAAATATGGGAGACGGAACCCAGATAAATTTTGGAAAAGACGAATTTGAAAAAATCTATCTTAGCGTCAAGGAGAAATAGTTGCCGCTTCGAAAGCCTACAAATATTCCCAAAATTCCAAAAACCAGGAAAAAGAAACCGCACGCCGCACTCGTGGCTATTCCCGCCAAAAAGCCTGATAAACTCGAATATGTTTGCAAAGCGTTTTATAAGTACGATCCTTTGATCAAGAAACAGTTTTGCGTTTTTGCGGTGGAGACCGTTGTTGAATTTACAAGTTTTGCTTATGAAGTCTCCGTTGAAGTAATAAAAGAAAAAAATGTTATCGATTTGATTTTGATGGGACTTAAGGCAAAGACAAACGTGGTTCCCCAAATATTGCCTGCTCGTACGGAGGTTCTCTTTGAAGACCTTATCGGTGATTACACTGTTAACGTTGTTAAGCAGGACGGTGCAATCAACACAGGCGAGTTTCATTTTAATATCTTTAAAAAAGAAATTCTTTTAACCAAGCAGTATAAACCGAAAAAGAAAAACAACCGTCTTTTCTGTTCCTTTGCGGTTGCAGTAGAAGATTTCTCCTTTTCCGAATAACCAAAGCCGTCTTGTTTATTGATTAAATTTGGCTGCAAACATGATCAAGATAGTTGGACGTAAACCTGTTTTGGAAGCAATAAATTCCGGCGCGGAGATTGAGGTAATTTATGTTCTCTACGGACAACACGGCGAGGCGATAAATAAAATTTTTACGGCTGCGAAGAAACGCGGAATTAAAATCTCGCAAGTTTCTTCCGACAAATTTGACCGGCTGACAAAGAATGAAAATACCCAGGGAGTTGTAGCAGTTCAACCCTCTCAAAAATTTTATGAGCTGGGCGAGCTTATCGATACATCAAAAAAATCTGCGTTGCCGTTTTTGCTTTTACTCGATTCAATTCAAGATCCTCATAACCTTGGCGCTATTTTGAGAAGCGCGGAATGTGCCGGAGTTGACGGGGTAATCATTACTACAAACCAGAGTGCGCCGGTAAATGAAACCGTCGAGAAGATTTCTGCGGGCGCCGTATCGTATCTAAAATTGTGCAAGGCAAACAATCTTGTTCATACTATTGAGCAGCTTAAAAAAGATGGTTTCTGGATAGTCGGCTCACACCTGACCGAAAAATCTAAAAATTATACCGAGCAAGATTATAAAATGCCGCTGGCTTTGGTAGTTGGCAACGAAGAAAAGGGAATACGCAAATTGGTTCTGGAAAACTGCGACTTCGTGGTAAAAATTCCTATGCAGGGTAAAATCGATTCTCTAAATGTATCGGTTGCTACTGGGGTTCTTCTCTTTGAAATTTTAAGACAACGTTTAATGTAAATTGTCCCAAGATAATTTTATGAAAACATGGAAAACCCTTTCTTCTGAGACAATCCTTAATTCAAATAAATTTTTATCGGTCGAAAAGCACAAAGTTGAACTACCCGATGGAAAAATTATTCACGATTGGCAAAAAGTTATCACTCCGGATTTTATAAGCGTTGTTGTTGTAACCAATGAAAATAAATTTCTGATTATACGCCAATACAAATATGCTATTAATGAAATATCGTTAGCTCCTGTAGGAGGATATATCGAACCGGATGAAATTCCTCTTGACGCAGCCAAGAGGGAATTGATGGAAGAAACAGGATACTCGGCAGATGAATGGATTTCTCTCGGTAGTTACGTTGTCGATTCCAACAGGGGCTGCGGAACTGCGAATCTCTTTCTCGCCATGAACGCAAAAAAAATTGCCGAACCCGATAACGATGATCTTGAAGAACAGGAAATTCTCCTTCTAACACGTGATGAATTGGAAACCGCAATTTCTCAAAATGAATTTAAAGTAGTTCCTTGGCTTACTAACATTCTACTTTCTCTTCGATTTCTTGATAAGTTAAACCATATATAATCGATTATCTTTTTCAGAAACTAGTTCACGGCAAAAAATGGAACGATTTTCCACAAAGAATAGTTATTATTATAAATCTTGACATTTTTTTCCAGATTAGATAGGTTTGAATCCAAAATAAATAAAAGTTTTGAATAATGAACGAAATCAAAGAAAAAGCCCCAAATGAGTCCCCAGAAGTTTCGGATAATATGAAGGTACTCGACGAAGTAACATCGTCGGATTATAAATGGGGATTTGTATCTGAAGTCGAGTCGGAGACAGCGCCGAAAGGATTGAACGAGGGTGTGATACGGATGATATCGGCAAAGAAAAACGAACCCGACTGGATGACCGAGTGGAGACTTAAGGCGTTTCGTTACTGGCAAAAAATGGAAGAGCCGAAATGGCCGAATGTTAAATATCCCCAAATTGATTTCCAGGATATTAGTTACTATTCGGCGCCGAAGCAAAAGCCAAAATTAAAAAGTCTTGACGAAGTAGACCCGGAATTGCTTAGCACCTTTGAAAAACTGGGTATTCCTTTGGAAGAGCAAAAAATTCTTTCCGGTGTTGCGGTCGATGCCGTGTTCGATTCTGTATCCGTTGCTACAACTTTTAAGGAAACTCTTAAAGAGAAGGGAATTATTTTCTGTCCGATATCGGAAGCTATTCAGAATCATCCTGATCTTGTTAAGAAATATTTGGGCTCTGTAGTTCCTTACACAGATAACTTTTACGCTACGCTGAACTCCGCCGTTTTCAGCGACGGATCTTTTTTATACATTCCTAAATGCGTTCGCTG
>JAKAHQ010000180.1 GCA_021814855.1 Bacteroidota bacterium
CTCTTTTTGCCGGACTTGGTTACCTGATCTATTATACGTCCAAGAAAAATAAGCCGACGCTTAATTTAATTTTCAAATCGTTTCTTTTTATTACTCTTGGTTTTACAACTTACGGAACAATAATAATTCGGGCCAATCTTCATCCGCCAATCAATGAAAACGCGCCGGCTAATTTTACTTCGCTTGTTACCTATCTAAACCGCGAACAGTACGGCGACTGGCCTACATTCCAGAGAAGATTTTCTACCGAGGATCATCAGCAGGCAATATATACAAATTATTCTAGCGATCTTGATTTTCTCTGGAACTACCAGATGAATCACATGATGACCAGGTATATACTTTGGAATTTTGCGGGTAGGGAATCCTGGGATCAAGATTCCGGCGTTAATATTTGGCCGTTCAACGGATTCGGAAACATAATAGGCAAATTATTCGGACTGCGTTTTGCCGGCGACGCAGCACATTCGTATTACGGAATCCCGTTCCTCATAGGACTGATCGGAATTTATTTCCACTTCCGAAAAGATTGGAAGATGGCGATGGTGTTTATGGTTCTCTTCTTTATGATAACCTACGCCACCGCTTATTATCAAAACCAGCAGGAGCCGCAGCCGAGAGAAAGAATTAAATTTTACGGAACCATGTGTTTTATGTTCAGCATCTGGATTGCGGTGGGATTGCACAACATCATAGAACTTCTGAAGAAAAAGTTTGCCGGTAAGAGTATTACTAAGGCAGCACCGGCGGCAGTTCTTGTTTTAGCTTTTGTGTTTATCCCGATGCGACTTTTCCAATCCAATTACAGAGAACAGGACAGATCGAAAGATTGGCTGCCTTGGGATTTTGCATACAATATGCTGCAAAGCTGCGAACCCAACGCAATCCTGTTTACAAACGGCGATAACGATACTTTCCCGTTGTGGTACCTCCAGGAAGTTGAAGGTGTCCGGCAAGATATTCGAATTGCTAATTTGAGTCTTATAAATACGCCGTGGTACATCAAACAATTAAAGAATGAAACTCCGCACGGCGCCGAAAAAGTAGATATGAATTTAAGCAATGAAGAAATTGAAGATATACGTCCGATGAGGTGGGATTCGAGGGAGATGGAAATATCCGCACCGGTAGACAGTAACCTTTCGCAGGAGATGAAAAGGTCTTTGCGCATTGCGTCGGATAGCGCTTCTTCAGTAGCTCCGTTGCCTCCGATAAAATGGAAGATGGACCCGACATTATCGTTTGGCGATGTTCACGCAATACGTGCTCAGGATATTGCCGTGCTGGCTATAATACAAGCTAACAACTGGAAACGCCCGATTTATTTTGCTGCTACATGCAGCAACGATAGCAGAATAGGTCTTGATGACTATGTGCGTCTTGAAGGTTTAGCATATCAGTTGGTCCCGACGAAGAATTCCGGAAGAATGGAAATGGTTGACGATTCAAGATTATCGCGCAATCTGCTGCATGAAAATCCGTCTTATAGTAAAACCTTCCAGCCGGGATTTAAATACCGCGGTTTGAATAATCCTTCAATTTATTTTGACGATAACCACGACCGCATGATTCAAAATTACCGCGGCTTATTCATCCGGCTTGGCATTGATTACTCGACAAAGAAGGAATACGACAAAGCGGTACATGTAATGGATTTTATGCAGGATAAACTTCCTTTTAAACCGGAGAAGATTGATTACCGGATTTTGCGAGACGTATCCAACGTTTATTATAATGCTCATCAAATGGATAAATACACCAAACTTGCACATGTTATAGAGACGCAGGCATTGAAGAGTATAAAAGAAAATCCGCAGAATATAAATTCGTTCTACAATCCGTATACAATTCTGCTCGAGGTATACGAGAATCTTAACGAATATGACAAAGCTATCGGTATTCTTCAAAAGCTAAAAGTATTTTATCCAAACGATCCGACGATCAACGAATTGATGGCAAAATATGACAGTTTAGCCCAGGCGTCGAAGAAAAAATAAAAATTTTATTTTTTAAACTTTTCGTCGCTTGATCTGTTTAAGTGATATAAATAATCGAATTAATGCCCGGTTAAAAATTTGCCGGGCATTTATAACTAAAGTTATCCGTTAAATAATTTACGTTATTACCCGAAAGTTAAATTGTACCGGACAAAGCTTGGCCTGATATTGAGAAATAGATTTTTGGCGTCTAAAACCTTCCGTCTCATTCTATTTAGGTGTTTAACTCAATCTTGTAATTAGGAATATGAAATGAGTCTTAATCGAAAACAAACTTTTATTCTCGGGGGCATTCTTGCCGTTATTTTAATTGTGTTTGTAGTTAAAATATTATCTAACCGGTCTGCCGAAAAGCCGGTTATTCGACCTTTGGTTGTACTGGGAAATTTAAAGCAAGGCGATGCCGTAAGGACTGAATCTCTTACCGGCGACATTTTGCCTATGCAGCAAGCCAACATTTTTTCGAAGGTCGGAGGGAATCTTGAAAAAGTTTTTGTGGATATAGGCGATCACGTAAGCCAGAACCAGGTGCTTGCGCTGGTGGATACAACTATTTATACTCAAAATGCAAAGCAGGCAAAAGCAAATTATATGCAGGCCGTAGCAAACTACAACAACGCCAAACTAAATTACGAGCGTAATAAAAAGCTGCTTGATCAAAAATTAATTTCCCAGCAGGACTTTGATAACGCTAAGGTAAGTTTTGATGTAGCTACCGCTCAGAAAGAAGCTACAGACGCTGTTTACAACAATGCGGTTATTCAATTAAACTACTGCAAGATAACCGCGCCTTTTTCAGGAACAATTACAAAAAGAATGCTGGACCCGGGAGCTTATGTTACGGCCTCTTCCAATTCTCAAAGTTCAACTGTATTCACTTTGATGGATATAGATCATCTAAAGATAAATGTTAACATACCGGAGCGAAGCGTTCCGTATTTAAGAAACGTTAAAGAAGTAATTGTTAAAGCGGATGCGCTGCCGGATCAATTCTTTAAAGGAAAAATTAACAAGGTAAGCGAAGCTGTAGATCTCTCGACAAGAACAATGGCTGTGGAAGTAGGAATTGAAAACGTTTCTCATCTTCTAAAGCCGGGCATGTTTGCAACTGTTCAATTTATTCTTGAAAGAAAGACAAACGCCGAATTGCTGCCGAATCAAGTTGTGCTTAATGACGAACGGGGCGATTATGTTTATGTTCTTAATCCGGATACGACTGTGTCAAGAAAATATGTGAACGTGGGAATTAGGATGGACAGCACTTTTGAAATTCTTTCCGGATTAAATCCAAGCGACAAAGTAGTAGTTGTAGGCCAGACATTGGTAAAAAATAATTCCAAAGTAAAAATTGTTAAATAATATTTTATGTGGCTAACCCGTCTTGCTTTAAAATATCCCATCACTACATTAATGGCTGCAATAGCCGTATTTGTACTGGGATTCGTTTCGTTCATGCAGCTGCCAATAGATATGCTGCCGAATATTCAAATTCCCGTTGTAAGCGTAATTACATTCAACAGCGGCGCCGGACCTTCCGATATGGAACAAACCGTCACCGTTCCAATTGAGCGTGCGGTAAGTTCTACAAATAATGTAAACTATGTTCAATCTTCCACACGCGAAGGTATATCTCAGGTAAGAGTAAATTTTAATTGGGACGCGAGCACGGACGTTGGTTTGATAGATGTAATTCAAAAGGTAAACCGTGTTTTGAATTTGCTGCCTACCTCCGCCTCTCAGCCGCTCGTACTTCGTTTCGATATTACAAATATTCCCGTGTGCACTGTTGCCCTTAGCGGCAACATCGATCAACGCGCGCTGTATGATATTGCGTACAATGTTATTGAACCGCAGCTCGAACACCTGCCGGGTGTGGCTTTTGCACAGGTTGTTGGCGGACGGATTAGGGAGATTCATATCAATATCGATAGGAACAGACTTGATGCGTTAAACTTATCTTTATCACAGGTAACGCAGGCTGTTGCCAATTCGAATCTCATTGTTCCCTCCGGAGATTTGAAATCCGGCGTGTTCGATTATTCCCTTAGAACCGAAAGCCAGTTTAATGTTGTTGAGCCGATGGGGAACATTGTAATTAAAACCGTGAACGGCGTTCCTATAAGAATAAGAGACATTGCAAGAGTAGAAGATTCCTACCAGGAAGAAACTGAAATTGTTAGGAACAACGGCAAGCCGGGTGTAATACTTCGTATTCAAAAAACTTCCGGCGCTAATACCGTTCAAGTAGTTGATGCAATTGTTAAATCGCTTACGAATTTACGGGACGTTCCTCCGTCGGTTAAGGCATCGATGAGTCTGGATCAAAGTATGTACATCCGCCAATCGATAAGCGGGTTGATGCAGGAAGCAATTCTCGGCGCACTGTTGGCAACCATTGTAATTATTTTATTCCTTAGAAATACCCGCAGCGCAATCATCATATTTCTTGCCATACCGCTTTCTATTTTTGCGACGTTTATATTTTTTAGATTCAGCGGAACCACGCTTAACATTATGACGTTTGGAGGGCTTGCGCTCGGAATCGGGCGGCTTGTGGACGACTCTATTGTTGAACTTGAGGCAATCTCTCGTCATTACGCTACAATGACAAGCGAAGGCAAGATGAAAATTCAAGCTACGCTGGATGCCGCGCTCGAAGTCGCCTCCCCGATTTTCATTTCAACGCTTACGACTGTAATTGTATTTCTCCCGGTAATATTTTTAACCGGTATAGCAAAGCTTCTCTTTCTTCCCCTGGTAATAACTATTACGGTCGCGTTATTTTCATCCTTCTTCGTTTCAAGAACTGTTACGCCGTTGATGTGTTTCAAATATTTGAAGCCCGAACGCGAACCCGACCCGGCTTCCGGCAAACTTGCGGATCGACTTCAAATTAAAGCAAGAAATACCCTTGATAAGATTGATAATTTTTACCAGAACACGCTTTCAAGATCGGA
>JAKAHQ010000181.1 GCA_021814855.1 Bacteroidota bacterium
ATCTACAAGAGACATTTTCTGATCGAAGTTGTCGTTCATGTACAATTTTTGCCGTACGTCGTCAAGATATTCGTCAAGCGTCATTATATAATCCCGGAGTTGAAGAATACGGGAGGCCCATTCCGTAACGCCTTCGTAAAGCCACAGATGTTCGGACATAGTCGGCTTTGCAAAATTAAAATTGCCGATTAGTTGGCTGTGAATATTTAATGGCGTCACGACATGATAAAACTCGTGAGCTGCAATCGATTTTATTTCTCTTGCGTACTTGTCTTCGAGCGGCGCTTCCGTAAAAATATATTCGGAACTGTAGTTATGTTCCCACGCGCCAACAGTGATATTTTCAAAATGGAAAAGAAAAGTATAGTGAGTAACGGGCAGACCTTTTGTAAACTGGCTTGTTGCGTCCAGCATATCTTCGAGTAAAAGCAGCATTTGATCGGAATTTATTTTTCCGGTTTTGGAGTAAGTGTAAACGTCAACAGTCGTGTTCTCTATCTTGGTTGTTGCCTTTGTAAGCGTTCCGAGAAGAATTGGCGAGTCCACTATGTAATCGAAATCCTTTGCCTCATAAAATCCGTCCTTGTCTAAACTAAGTGCGGTTCCCACCTGCCAGTTCATTGGATAGTCCAATTTTATTTTGATCGGTTCTTTTTCCATTCCTTCAAAGTAACCAAAGACGCACTGTCCGTTAAGAAGCACATCGTTGCTTTCCAAAGTACTTCCGCACATCTGGTAAACCGGGTCTTTGGCTACTGTTGTATCCCATGTCGATGCAATTGTGTATACAACTTTGGCAGTCTTTGCCGGATCGGAAACTTCCCATTGATTGGTCGAAACATTTTTGGTTGCTATTTCTTTGCCGCCGGAATCAAAAGCTTTGAATAAACGCACGAACCTGCCGATATCCATTATTTGATAAGTGCCGGGTGCGGTAGAAGCAAACTGGTAAATTTTATTTTGATCGGTGAGCTTCTCCGGGATCATTGTGACTTTAAAAGTTTTATCGCCGCGGTCGTTTAGGTTGACAAAAAATTTCTGCTGCGCGTTAATAAAGGAGCTGTAAGAGATAAACAAAAATAGGGTAACTGTTTTGATTGGGCTCTTCATATAAATAATCCTTTTGGAATGAAATAATCGGTTATTGAGACGGTTTTGCGGCAACTTTAGTTCGTCGATCAAATAAATATTTCCAGTTATTGCTGCCCGTTGACCGGGTATTTTCTCGCGCAGAAAAATCAAATGGACCGGGGATTGTAAATTAACGAAACTCCGAATGCGTAAAGAGAAGTTTTCGCCCCTTCAAAATCAACATGATTGATTGGAATAGAAGCATAGTCGAATTTAATGAACATTGGATAACCAACCCCAAGTACGGCGAGCGGAAAATTCATACCGATTCCGTAGCGCAGGTTAAACTTTGCCCGGTCGAATAAAATATTGTACTCCGGCGAAGAAACTCCTCCTAACCTGAGAGAAATAATTTTGAACAGTGTTGCCTCGATTCCTGCGCCCCAGTAATTCACATCATATTTTTCATGCTCGGCAGGATTTAAGAGATTTTTATATTCGCCTGTAAGCATTAAATCCATGCTTGTCCCGGAATGTTTTCCGATGACCGTATTCAGAGTATAATCGAAGCCGATACGGAAATATCTTGGCAGGCGAACGGTTTCTTTCTCGGTGAATAAACTTGTGGTCTCTATAGTAAAGTTACTGCCGAAATTTTGTACTGAGGCGCCGACGCTTAGCTTGTCCTTTGAGTAAACGCCATTTAAAAATAATTTTTGACTGTAAAGCACGCCTAAATCTACAAGTAACGCGTTGTTGGAAGTGACCGTATAATTGAAACCCTTGCTTGTAAGCGAGCGGTTGAAAAGTTTTAAGTTAATGCCGATGCTCAGGTCATCAATTAAATTGTTGGAACAGGAAAATATAAAAGTCCGATTGTTATCGTTTGAGCTTTGATAAGCCGGCGGAATCGAAGTAACTATATCTCCGCTTGTGTACTGGTTGTAACTGAATCCGAAGTTTCCAAACGAATTACCCGTAGTAATTCCGAATGAAAAAAACTTCATGTTGTCAGTAGCAGATGACCATCCTTGGGAACGATAATTGTAAAAAATTCTGGCGCCTTTATCAACCGGCAATACGGCGGGATTTTCGAAGAACGACGACGGACTATTTGTATTAGCAACGAAGGATTCGCCGAGCGCAATTGAGGACATATCGGTAACGACATCAAGCGAAGTGTTTCGGAATGCCGCTTCCTGAGCAAAAATATTTGCGCAGGTTATCATTACCACGAGCGCAATAAAGATGTTTTTCAATTTTATTTTCTTTCACTTATGGTAAATCTTTGCTTACAAAATTTCTTCAAGAAAGTTACAAGCCCGCGTCAAGAAATTTAAGGACTCCGTTAATTTTATCTGCGCTTGTACTTTCCCATTAAACTGGCTTCGGCAAGAACATGACCTTTCATAGCTTCAAGCAAAAGTTTTTTTGTGAAGCCGGCTTTCGATTGAAGAAGAATATCGAGCGCGTAAAGTTTGAAAAAGTAACGATGAATCCCGGAAGGCGGGCACGGACCGCCGTAATTGCTTTTGCGAAAATCGTTCATGCCTTCCGATGAACCGTGCGGCATAGACTTGCTTGAAGATGCCGCTTCTTTCAATTCGGTAATGTCCGCCGGAATATTATAAACAATCCAATGCACCCAATCTCCCGCCGGCGCGTCGGGATCGTTAAAGATTAATGCGAGTGATTTTGTTTTGGAAGGAATGTTAATCCAGTTGAGCGGCGGGGAAATATCGGGGCCGTCGCACGTATACTTTGCTGGAATAAATTCGCCTTCCTTAAATGCCGGGCTAAAAAGTTTAAAATCCACAACGGATACCTCTTTATTTATTTTGATATTGCCGGTATCGATACTCGACGTTATAAAAAGAGGAATAAAAATGAGCGCAATAAAAATATTTTTCTTCATGTCTATTCGTTAATCATTTCGGTGAAACTGGTTATAAAATATTTTGGAAATTTTCGGATAACGCAATGGCCGATCATCTCTGCCACTTCTTCGATCTTAAGAAAATTCGTGTTAATCACCGTATGATATAAATACGGGTCGTCGATGTTTTTATGAAAATATTTGGAGATGTATTCTTTGCGGGCCTCGTCTTCTTTCTTAATGAATTCGGTCGCGGATTTCCGGTCCACGTTGTAAAGCTGCATCGCGTTTTCGATGCGGTGGCTTATTGGCGCAACTAGCCTAACATGAAAAGCGGAAGAAAATTTAGCGGCAATAATGTTGGCGCCTCGTCCAACAATAATTACATTGCCGAACTCCGCCAACTTGGAAATAGTATGAGAAGTTTTATGAAGCAGAGAAATTTTAGAAGGTGTTAAACCGAGGATTTCGCTGAACCATTCTTCGATCTTTGGCGGTTTCTCTTCGGCTAAAAGTTTTCTGAAATGATCCGGCAGGTGATGATCTTCCATTACTTTTTCAATCAGCTCGCGGTCGAAATACATCCAGTCTTTGTAGTCTTCGATCGAGTAAAGATTTAAATACTCCATAAGCTTTTCGCATATTGCCACGGCCCCAATTCCGGTCTCGCGTGAAATTGTTATTATAGGGCCGGGATGTGTTCTTCGTTTTTGCGCTTTTAATTCCTCGGAAGAACTTTTTTCTATATATATGCGGGCTTTTTCGTATGAACCTAGGACTTTCATTTTTTCACCTCTTTCAATGTTGTCGTCTCAGGTGAGGAAGAAGTCTATATGAAAAGTAACTTTTGCAAAAGGATTAATCAAGAGGGAATTTGATTAATAAATCCCCTCTTGTATTAATTTACAGTTTGGGATGCTTCTTGTGGAAACCGGTAGCATCTTGAAATGCCTTGGCAACCGCTATAACTTTTCCTTCGTCGAACAGTCTTCCCATAAACGTTATGCTCGAAAGCGTTCCGTCTTTTGCAAAACCGGTAGGAACAACAACGCATGGATTGCCGGTAAGATTTGTCAAGAGTAAATTATTCCCTTCAAGAGAAGGCGCCAGGTATACGTCGATATTCTCCATGAGCTTTTCCATCTGCTGAATAAGCCAGTATCTTATCCTGTTGGCATTAACATATTCAACGGCAGGAATAAATCTCGCTGCTCTAAAAAGATTTGGCCACGCGCCTTTAAATTGACGCGCGAGCATATCGTCCTTGTGCGAACGTGTAAGATCGTCAAACGAAGCGGCGGCCTCGCTCATTAGAATTATAGCGATGTCGTTAGTTGCAATGTCCGGCAATTCAATCGGAATTAATTTAACTCCAAGCTCTTCCATTTTTTTTAATACAAGAGAATCGTTATCATGAAATGGATATTTCCTGTCGAAGTCGTTCTTAACATAACCGATCTTCAAATTTTTCAAGTCTACTTTTGGTTGATAATTAAACGGGACGTTGTAAAGCGTTTGATCCCTTCCATCGGGACCCTGGATTGTGTTGAATACAATTGCGAGATCTTCGGCGTTGCGGCAGATAGGTCCAATCTTATCCATCGACCAGCTTAATGCCATAGCGCCTGTCCTGCTTACACGTCCGTAAGTTGGGCGTAAACCCGTTACTCCGCAAACCGTGGACGGCGATACGATTGATCCCCATGTCTCAGTGCCAATTGCGAACGGAAGAAGTCCGGCGGAAACCGATGCAGCCGAACCTGCGGATGAACCGCTCGATCCTTTGGTAGTATCCCACGGATTGCGTGTTAATCCTCCGAACCAAACATCGTCCATTGCAAGTTCGCCCATCGAAAGTTTTGCGCACAAAACGGCTCCGGCGTTTTCAAGTTTTTTAATTACGGTTGCGTCATCGTCGAGCAATTGATCTTTATAAGGCGCGGCGCCCCATGTTGTATTATACTTTTTTGATGCGAGAAGGTCTTTAACGCCGTAAGGAATGCCGT
>JAKAHQ010000182.1 GCA_021814855.1 Bacteroidota bacterium
TTAATGTTCCCCCATCTCTTTTAACTTCAGTTGAATCCATCTTACCGATACATCCAGTGATTTTGCCGTAAGGGTTCTGTTGCCGTTAAACTCCTCCAGGCGTTTCTTCAACAGAAGCATTTCAAATTCTTGCAGCGTTCCCTGAAAATTTTCTACATCTTTTGCATCTTCAAGAATAATATGTTCCGGCATTATTTTGTTTGAGTCGCACAAAATGAGCGCACGATGAACAACATTAATCAACTGTCTAATGTTGCCCGGCCAGTAATAGCTTTCCAATTTTTTAATTGCACCAGCATCGATGGAAATATTATTGCTTCCCATTTTTTTTACGTAATGAGCTGCAAGCAACGGAATGTCTTCCCTCCTTTCGCGCAGCGGCGGAATGCGAATGGGAAATACATTCAACCGGTAGAATAAATCTTCTCGGAATGCTCCTTCTTTGACAAGCGTTTGAAGATCTTTATTAGTAGCGGTTATAATTCTAACGTCAATCTTTTTTACTTTAATGTCGCCCAGTCGAATTATTTCCATGTTTTCGAGCACGCGCAATAATTTTGCTTGAAGCGCCGAGGAGATATCCGCAATTTCATCGAGAAAAAAAGTACCGTTATCCGAAGCTTCGAGCAGACCCTGCTTATCGCTGTTGGCTCCGGTGAACGCTCCTTTCTTATATCCAAAGAGCTCGCTCTCAAGAAGACTGTCGGGTATTGAACCGCAGAACTGGGCAAGAAAAGGTTTATCGCTGCGTTTGCTCAACCGGTGAATTGCTTTTGCCGCCAATTCTTTCCCAGTTCCGCTTTCTCCAATAATTAGCACGGTAGCGTTAGTAAGAGCAACTTTGTGAATTAAATGCACAAGATTTCTCATCGCCAAACTTGTGCCTATCATGTCGGAAATTTCTTCCTTGCCTTCAAGCTGGTTGATAAGGATTCGATTTTCCTTCTCAAGTTCTTCCAGCTTAATAATTCTATCCAACGCAAGAGAAACAAGATTAGAAAAGAAATTTAGGAAGAGAAGATTTTCCTCCGTAAACTCGCGTCTATCAAGCTGGCTATCGGCAACTATAACGCCCCATACCTTTTCGTCCCGAATAATAGGGACACCAATAACAGATTTAATTCTTTGTATCTGTACACTTTCGAACTGCGAAAGGTGCGGGTCGCTCATTACATCGTGATAAAGCAGCGGGCGTTTTTCTTTAATTACTTTTTGAAGAATGCCGGAAGAAAATTGGTGAAGATCGGTTATACTTTCGTTAGAGATTTTACGCGCGGTAATAATAGAAAAATTATCGTTTGCGCCGTCGTACTTAACAAACAAGCCGCGCTCGGCATTAATTATTTTAATGACGATATCGATAGCGTCTTCAATTAAAGAATCCTGGCGCGTAGCCGAATTCAAAATCTCGGTGAACTCGTAAAGAGACTCGAATTCCTCGCGGGAAAGATTTTTTAAGTGATTAATATTTTCCGTAAAAAAATTACTCATGTTTTTTATTGCACCACAAATGTTGCCGGTTTCGAACGACTCCTGTTTTGATAATCATCGATACACCAAATTACCCAATAGTAATTTAGCCCGGATATTAAATTAGTATTTACAACCACCTGAATATCTGCCGAAGATATATTGCTTTTTTGCCATACCAGCTGCTGCAGGGCTCCCACGGTATAAACCTGTACCATGTAAGTGAAATTGAAACCCGGTTGAAATTTTATCCATTTCAAGGTGGGATTCTTTTGATCTGTTTGACCGTTGGCCGGCGAATAAAAATTAACTTGGTCTCTTATAATTCTCTTTAAAAAAGACGAACCGACATTAAAAAATTTTCCCTGGTTGTCCCGGACTATAATGCTGAACATTTTTCCAATTGCATTCTCAATTGATGACAGAAGAGATGATCCTTCATTAATACTCGTCTCGAAATAACCAGTTTCAAAATTATACGCCAACGGAAGTTTCTGAATATTCAAATCGGCACAACTAACATAGACCGAATCCACATCTCCAACATCCTCATCAGATACTTTTGCCTGAACATACAATGTCGCCTTCGTGCTTGTATAATCGTTAACAATGCTCGAATATATTCTCACATCGTTCAGTTTTGGATTAGCATTTAGAGATGCGTCCACCTCGGTATTCTCGCTGTTGTTTGTCCAGCTAACCGCAAGGGTTGAACTGCTGTAACCGTCCGCTTGAAATAAAAGCGAATCCGGATTATGCGGAACATTGTCTATGCGATAGTAACCGTTGGCGCCGGTTTGAACGGCTATTCCGGTGCTCTTCAGTGTAACGCTTGCGCCGGAAATTAAGTTACCGGATCGGGATCTGACATAGCCATAAATGCTTCCGCTTGAAAATTTTAGATATTTGATATCAAGCGTAACAGAAGTTCGTTTATTCCATTGAACCGCAGCGGAATCTTTGACGAAGCCATCTTTTGCATAATAGACAATTCCGTCATTCATCAAAAGCCCGTCGAACTTGAAATATCCGCTGGAGTTAGTAATAGCAAGAATATTTTGATTCTTCCAAATAACCTGAACATTAGACAATGGCTGAGCAGGTGTAGAGCTTGTATAAGCATAACCGTCAAGAATGCCAACGTTTCTATAAAGTTGTTTTACGTTGACTGCAATATTCTTTCTGCTATTCCATTGAACGTACAAGGAATCTGATTGGTAATCATTCTTTTCGAACGTAAGCCAACCGTCTTTTAATTCCAGGTTGGAAAAACTATAGTGGCCGAGAGAATCGGAAATAGCCATTACGTTTTGGTTTTTCCAAATAATACGTACATTTAAAATCGGCTGACTTGATGAATTAGTTACTGATCCGCTCAACCGACCATACTGCGAATCCGAATTAGAGGGGTCAAGAGGATTAAGATGCGGCGCATCGCAGGATAGCGCTAAGACACCTATCAAAAGATATATGATTAACCTACGAAAATTTTTCACGTTCAGAGGATCCTCACGCAAATCACACACACAGAATTGCCTGGATTTTATTAATAATCTTAAAAACCAGCGGGTAATATGCAGATAAAATTCTTAATTATAAACTCAAAAACAAATTACCGCTCATAAATAACTTTGCGCTGCCGGATATTTTGACTCTTTCCCCCAAGTATTCACAAAAAAGTTCGCCGCCGCGCCGGGAGACCTGGAGAGCACGAAAATTTTTCTTACCGAGTTTTTCTGCCCAGTAAGGAATTAAAACCGTGTGCGACGAGCCGGTAACCGGATCTTCATTTATTCCTTCGTTCGGAGCGAACATTCTCGAAACAAAATCGGCATCTTTTCCCTTTGAAGAAATAATAACGCCGTGAGGATAAATTTCTTTAATTAGATCAAAGTTCGGCTGATAATTTTTAATATAATCTTCCGAGTCAAAAACTATCAGCATGTAAAAACCGTTTTGCAGAACTTCGAGCGGTTCTTTATCGAAGCACTTTCTAATCTTATCCGTAATTCCGATTCTATGCGGTTTATTGGTTGGAAAATCCAATGTCAAAAGCTCGCCGTTTTTATCTACAATCAGTTCACCGCTCTTCGACATAAATTTTACGCTTGACGAATTTTTTTCTATAAAATTAAAAATTATATACGCCGAGGCGAGCGTGGCGTGTCCGCACAAAGGAACTTCATTCGCCGGGGTCATCCATCTTATATCGTAATGATCACCGGCTTTTACAAAGAACGCCGTTTCGGATAAATTATTTTCCGCGGCAATATTTTGAAGCGTTTCATCGTCGAGCCAGTTTTCAAGCGGAACAACAGCTGCCGGGTTGCCGCCGAATAATTTTGACGTGAACGCATCGACCTGATAAATCGGCAATGTCACTTCAGTATCTCCTTCCAATCGGTTAGTATCATGTACTTAGTTTCATTCTCTTTCGTCAACTATTAGCTGCAAATAACTGTATGAACAAGTGCAAGAGCACGAGCAAGATTACGACTAAGATTCGTTAAAAAACATTTTCTTGTGCAAAAACGGTGCAAGCGCCACTTTCAATCCCTCAATATATAATTCTTTCCGATTCATAACGCCGTTTGTAAAAAATCCGATTGCGCCGTTTTTTTGTTTTGTGTTTTGCTGATTCATAATTCCGTCCATTACTTCGCCAAGTTCGACTCCGGCTAAAAGTTTTTCCACGACAAAATCCGGAAGTTCAAAATGCGGCGATAAACCAAATCCAATTTTACCTTCAGAATCTATAATACACATACATCCAAATGCGAACCATTTATCAAACTGCCTGGCAATACCACCTTCAATGCCAACAAAGAAATCGGCTTTAAGATTTTGAGAATCGTTCAGTTCTTTGAGCTTCAACGCGCGGTTGCGGGCACCGATAAAAGTTTCATCGTTAACGGGTTGAACTGAAACGCCCGAGTCAACTTCGATGCCTTCTACCGAAACATCTGCAAAATAATTTTTAAGCGCTTCTTGGACGGAAGCAATCTTAACGGGGTTTTTAGAACCGACAAGAATTTTCATTTTACTTTGCACCGAAAAATAATTTAAGAGGCCGCCAAAATCTTTTTGCCCATGCGGCTTCGTTATGGGTCGCGGCTTTATCTATATAGACATAAAAATCTTTATTCTCTTTATAGCCCTTTTGTTTAAGAGCGGTGACCATTGCATCAACTCCTGGCAGAAGGCGCGCATCCAAATCAATTCCGCCGTTATCAATATAGAACATCAAATTTTTCTTTGGCCAGGTATAATTCAAAACATTTTTTACATAATCGATGGTGTCTATTTTAAATGCCGGCGAAAAGCACGCGGCTTTTGAAAATACTTCCGGGTATTCCCACGCGCACATCATAGAAATTAATCCTCCAAGCGACGATCCTGCAACAGCAGTATTATTTCTGCCGGTCAATGTTCGGTATTTTGAATCTATGAAGGGTTTAATCTTCTCCACAA
>JAKAHQ010000183.1 GCA_021814855.1 Bacteroidota bacterium
CGTTACTGAATGTTTTTCTTGTTCTAGACATTCTGTGGCTCCTTTTTTTACCACATTAAATTATACTATTTTTTTGTCCAGGTTTTGGGGTACAGCATAAACATCCAAATACCGGTGTAACAAAATATTATATATATAGAAAAGTAAAACCAGCGGGTGGAAACGTTGGACCCGAAACCTTAATAGGCACGGTAAACCGTGGAACAACAACGTTTGTTGATAATTCATATAATGTAAGCAACCTTTATTATTATCTACTTTATTATGATGTTAGAGCATATTATCAACCAAATGGATCATACGCTGACGCAAGTTACTTGTCAACATTTGGCAACACGGGTGGTCTTGATCCTTCTATAATGGTTAATAATTCTCATAAACAAACTCAGACAAAAGAAATACCGGAGGGCTATACTATTGCCAATTACCCGAATCCATTTAATCCAACAACAACAATCAATTACCAGTTGCCGACAGATGGAATAGTAACATTAAAAGTTTATGATGTATTAGGAAAGGAGGTAGCAACATTAGTAAACGATCACAGAACAGCCGGGTATCACACTGTAGAATTTAATGCAAGGAATCTGCCGAGCGGAATTTATATCTACACCATAACAGCAAATAATTACACACGATCGAAGAAGATGTTGCTGATGAAATAATATTTATTTTATTGGGGCGGAGTGACTCCGCCCCTACGAATTATTCATTTCCAAACAATCTCAAAAACTCGTCCTTTTCTTTTTCAAGCAGTTTGATTTTTTCGGCTTCGTCGTTTTTCTCAAACGACTTTTCAATTTCTTTATAGAACTCATCCGAGGAAATGACAGTGCAGCTGTTCGCCTTGCCGTAATTCATAAGACTTCGATCGGAAGTTACAAGAATTATCAACTTTGGATTTTGAGAATTATCGATTTCTTTTCTTATAAGATTATCTGAGGAGTTTTTTTCGGAGTAATAAATTCTTCCTTTGGAAACCGCGAGGGCGAGATTTTGAAAGCCGTCGAAGTGAAGTGAGAGTTTAATCTTTTTGCCCGCAAAGTAACGGTTAAGAAGATGAACAAGCTTTTCCCGGCTTCCTTGCTTATCCTTCTTTTGAAGCTGGCTGAGAGATTTAATTCTCCCGATTAGATTATTACCGTCTATTATATAGTGAATCATTTTTTCTCTGGTTTGAATAATCCTTCATCCACCGAGCCGGTAAAACAAAGATTGATCAGATCATTATCGGCAATGCTTAACGAGCGAATCATTTTAGCATCGACCATTTTATGATGCTTAACTGTATAAAGAAAATCGCCTATGTAATCGAGATTATCGTTTGTTGTCATCCAGTTAAATTTATCGAACCTTGCAAGGTTAATCGGGTTCGAATAGCTGCGTAAAGATTTTTCTCCGATCGTGTTGAAATAAAATTCGAAGTAAGACATTACCAGTTCTCTAACGGTTTTATAAACCGGTTCTCGAAACCGAAGCAGCGTAGTATTGGATTTTGCTACCGCGCCGTAGTAGCCGTTTTGTTTAAACATAGCAATTACGTGATCGTCATCGTTGTGAGCCATCATATCAATAATAATTGGTTGATGACCCATCATGCGCAAAGCGGCTGCGGCAAAGAGCGCGCCTTCAAAGCAGTGAGCCTTTTGTTTTTGGATGACAAACCGCGGCGAGTGCGTTCCCGGCTCGGCGTTGTAAATAACATTGTTGAGAAAAGTTTGAATGTCGTAAGGTTTCTTAAACCGCTTAACAAATTTCAATTCTTCTTTTGAGAACAAATTCGATCCGGTTTTGTTTTTATTGATCATAAGAGAAAATTCCTATTTAGATTTATGGAGAAAGTCTTCAACGGCTTTGATGAACATTGCCGGCTGATCGACAAAAGTCATGTGTCCGCTCTTTGGTAAGATTACAAGTTTCGAACCTGGAATTAGTTTATGCATATCTTCCGATAGAGAAGGTGCGCATTCGTCGTGATCTCCGACTGTAATCAAGGTAGGAACTTTGATGGAAGGAAGCCGATCGGCATACTCGGCCGATTTTAAATTTCCGTCAATTACAAATTCCCCGTGAGAGCCCCACATCTCGCGGTAAAGATCCCACGACATAATTCCGTTTCCAACAGGATCGTAATTCGGATCGGGATGATTTTGGTAGAGATACGGAAAATATCCTTCCCCCCAGGCGGCACTCATGTAATCCGCGGTGTAGCGGTTTTTCTCGTAATCCTTTCCGTGTCCGTACAATCCCTCTTTTTCCATCGCGTCGATTTTATCCCGCAGTGCCGGCGACATATTCTCTTTCATCTTAACAAACACGTCGTTCATCTTGCTTGTGCTGTAAAACGTGCTGCATAAAATTAAGTGAGAAAGATTATTTTGATACTTAAGCGCGTAAGCCTGCGCAAGCACCCCTCCGTATGAATGACCGAGCAAACTGATTCTACCAAGCTTCAATGCTTGCCGAACAACTTCGACATCTTGAACCATGTTTTCCACGGTATAGCCGGAAGGATCTTCAAGTTTTTCCGAACGGCCCGAACCGCGCTCATCTATAAAGATTATTTTGTTTTTGCGGGCGAGAGGAATTAAGTACGGAAGAAAATAATCGTGGCTGGCGCCGGGTCCGCCGTGAACAATAACAAGGGGATCGCCCTTGCCGAGTGTTTCATAATATATCATAACGCCGTTAGCGTCGACAAAACCCTGCTCTATTTTATAAACGGAGTTGGGCTGTGCAAATGACACGATTTGAATAAATAGAAACATAGCTAATAAGATTTTTAAGCTTTTCACTTTAGACTCCTTCAAAGATTGAGTTCAATTTAAGCTAACAGATTGAAAAACGGAATTTTTTTATATATAGAGTATAGAGGATGCACGACAATTTAAAAAGAAATCATTCGGGATTTTTAATAACAGCAATCATTGAATTCCCGTTGAAGTTTGTTGATTCGCTTAACGATTTGTTTTATGTTGCAAAAGATTTAAATACCCATTAAAAAACATGAGGCAAAATGATTTCGCACATAAAATCACCTACTGTAATTGAAGCCGCCGGTAATAAACCTAAATTGATAGAAGAATTTATCGGACGCGTTAATTCCAAAACGGAAAGCGTAAGCATAGCAAAAATGAAAAGCCCCGGTGGATGGTTAGAACCGGGACAGACACCGGAGTTCGATGAATACACGTTTGTTTTAGAAGGAATGCTGAGAGTAGAAACTAGAACCGGTATCTTTGATGTGCGTGCTGGTGAGTGCATAATTGCCGGTAAAGGAGAATGGGTTCGGTACAGTTCGCCGGAAGAGGAGGGGGCGGAATATATTGCCGTTTGTTTGCCTGCGTTCTTGCCGGATACTGTACACAGGGATGAATGATTTAGTTGGCACTAAAATTTTCCGGCAATTAATGTGGTGAAAAATTGGTTGCTATTATTTATTTTAAAATGTGAAGATGATAAATAATCTATAAGAATAATTTAAGAGCGGGGAAATGCACACCGTAAAAATCGATACACAAAAAAATAGACTATGTATTACGTTGAGCGGCGTCTTGTCATTGCAGGAAGCAATAAAGGTTCAGAGCGAAATAATATCTTCCTTAGACCGGTTGCAGCCGCATTTTGATGTTATTAACGATCTTTCGAAGTATATACACGGCGATGAATCCGCGGGTACAATACTTCAAAGCGTAACAAGGTTGTTCATCGATAAGAAAGTTAAAAGAGTGGTTCGCGTTGTCGGTCCGTCCAAAACCGGGTTGATGCAGTTCGCCAAATATTCCCAGCTGGAAGAACCTATAAATATTAAATACCTGCCTACGATCGAAGAAGCGGAAGAATTTCTTTCCGATCCGGCAACGGAGAATACTTAATATTATTTAATAAACGTTAAGAATTACCGGACGGCCGTTCTCGGATTGTTTTAAACCTTTCTTACTGCGGCGCTTTCTAATTGTAGTTTGAAAAGCTGAGGTACATTTACAGGTTTTCTACAAATTTTATCCTTATTTTTATTTTAAAACAGAATCGATTTAGAATAGCTCCGGCTTAATAATGAACGCAAGGATTTTTAACCTTATCTGTAAATCATCTTTTATTTTTGCTTTTATAGCAGTTATATACGCAAGCCCTGTTCTCGCTCAAAAAAATCTCGCGTATTACCTGGATGCGGCCTACGGCAATAATCCCTCGTTGACAGAAAATAATAATTTAGTAAAGATAAGCGAGATAGATAAATCATTGGTAGAGAGACAATTTGTTTTTCCGCAGGTCTCCCTTACTTCGAATTATTTGTTCACGCCGTACTTTAACAACAACGGAAAATTATTGTCGACAAATCCGGATCCGAACGCAATCGGCTACGATATTGGAATTACAAACGGCGGTTTGTATTCTGCGCTTATCAATGTGGAAAAAAATATTTTTAACGGCGGAACGGTTGAGGCGTATAAAAGTCAATCCGATTTAAAAATTAAAAGCAGCAAAAACGCAAATTCCCTGCTGAGGCATAATCTTGATAGAGATGTGACGGAACAGTACCTAAATTCCATTAAGGCCCAGAAGCTTACGGAATTGGAAAAATCTCTTTACGACACGATTAAAACGCAATTGACTTTTACCGACGAGCTGGTAAAAAAAGGTTTGGCTAAACAATCGGATTATCTTCTGCTTAAGATAGAAACGGATAACGAAAAAATTCTTTACGAACAGGCGGAAAACGAATTCAGAAAAAATCTTTCGGATCTAAACACGCTTTGCGGAATAAAAGATACAAGCGTTGAACGGTTGGAAAATGCGGAACTTAAATACGAACCCGTCTCCGGCGCGTCGAATTTTCTTAAGCAGTTCGCAATAGACAGTTTAACTATAGATAACCAGCAGAAAATATTTGAAACTAAATACGCGCCGCAGGTGAATTTATTTTTCAAAGAT
>JAKAHQ010000184.1 GCA_021814855.1 Bacteroidota bacterium
GAAAGATACGACCAGTATTTGAAGATGAAAGAGAAATTGCGAAAGGAATCGAAGGACGATAAACACGGTACGGTTGGCTGCGTTGCATTGGATAAGAACGGAAATCTTGCCGCTGGAACCTCGACAGGTGGAATGATGATGAAAAAATTCGGGCGCGTAGGCGACTCGCCGATTATTGGAGCCGGCACATATGCTAATAATGAAACATGTGCTGTTTCATGCACAGGCTACGGCGAATATTTTATTCGCCTCGGTGTTGCGCGCGATGTTTCTGATTTGATGGCATACAAAGGAATGCCTCTTAAAGAAGCCGCCGATGAAGTAATAATGAATAAACTGCCCAAGCTTGGCGGCGACGGCGGTATAATCGCTATTGATAAAAACGGAAATACAGCAATGCCGTTTAACACAGACGGAATGTACCGCGGTTATCATGTTTCCGGCTTCGACCCGGTAATCAAAATCTACAAAGAAAATTGAATTCAAAAGCAGGAGAATAAATGCAGCTGGTATTACAGGTAAATTATTTGGCGGTGTTGGTCTGCGGGGTATTGGCGATGGGTATTGGTTCTTTATGGTACAGTCCGTTGCTTTTAGGTCATACATGGATGGAAGCGCTCGATAAATCGGAAGAGGAGTTAAGTAAAGATTTCAATCCTATTAAAACTTACGGCCTATCCTTCATCTTTCATTTATTTATAATTTATTCTCTTGCCCAGTTAATGGCGCACAGCAACACGGCTTCTGTAGCCGACGGCGTACGGCTTTCGTTTTTATGCTGGCTTGGTTTTATTGTTGCACCCATGGCAATCAATTCGCTCTTTGCTGGCAAGTCCGTTAAGCTTCTTCTCGTAGACTCAGGTTATCACCTGATTGTTTTACTTATTTCCGGAATCATACTTGGAGCCTGGACGGTTTGATTTAAAAACTTTTCGAGAAGCGGAACGGCGACTGTCGTCTCCGCTTTTATTTTTCAATTCGCTATCTTTGTATAAAACATATTCCATTCTAAAAATGAAAATTGAACTTATTGTTTTTGATCTTGACGGAACTCTCGTTAGTTCGCACGATACTATTTATAAAGCAACGCTTGAAGCGCTGCGAAGGGTTGACGTTGACCACTCTATTGACGAAAGCGGGTTTTACAAGCAGATAGGGCTTCACTTCGAAGATATTTTTAGAAACTTCGGCTTCGGCGTACCGGATTTTGAACATTTTATTTCTATTTACAAATCGATATACTTCGACTATATTAATTCGTCAACTTTATACGAAGGCGTAGAACAGTTAATCGATACGGTAAAAGCCAAGGGAATTAAAATTGCTCTCTTGACCACCAAGGCACAGGACCAGGCGGATTTGATACTTAAGCATTTTTGCCTGCACGATAAATTCGATTATGTTATGGGAAGACGACCTGGCCTGGCTCATAAACCTTCGCCGGAACCGCTCTTAAAGATTTGTTCTGATCTTAATATAGATGTTTGCGGCGCAATGATTATCGGCGATTCCGAACTTGATGTTGAGTGCGGTAAAAACGCCGGCACAAAATCATGCGCAGTTACTTACGGTTACCGCACCAAAGAAGATTTGATGAAGTCGCAACCTGATTTTCTTGTTGATAATATTCTGGAAGTCGGTTACATATTAAACGGAAATCATTCCGCCTTTTGAGCGGAAAAATTTTTATGTAACGGAGAAAAAGAATGGACAATACAGGCAAAGTTTCGATTTCTATTATTAATCATGTCGCTTCTATTTCCTTTTCGCATCCCAAGAGCAATTCGATTAATACAAAGATGCTGAAAGAGTTGACGGACTCAATCGAGAAGCTGGCGGCAAATAAAGACGCAAAAGTAATTGTAATTCGCACCGAGGGCGATAAATCGTTTTGCGCCGGCGCTTCTTTTGACGAGCTTCTTCAAATAAAAGATTATAAAACCGGCAAAGAATTTTTTATGTCGTTTGCCCGCCTTCTAAACGCAATGAGGAAATGCCCGAAGTTTATAATAACGCGAGTGCAGGGCAAGGCGGTTGGCGGCGGAGTTGGAATTGCTGCCGCTGCGGATTATACTCTGGCGCTCAGCGAAGCTTCGGTTAGATTAAGTGAACTGGCGCTGGGTTTAGGCCCGTTTGTAGTTGGACCCGCAATTGAAAGAAAAATCGGCAAGACCGCTTTTATTACGATGTCTATAGATGCCGAATGGCACGACGCGTTTTGGGCAAAGCAGAACGGATTGTTCACAAAAGTGTTTGCTACGCTTCACGATCTTGATGAAGCAGTTGCTTCGCTCGCTAAAAAGATCGCAGGCTGTAATCCGGAAGCGATTTCAGAAATGAAAAAAGTATTTTGGGAAGGTACGGAAAACTGGGAATCTCTCCTCGAACGCCGCGCGGAGATTAGCGGTAATCTTGTTCTGAGCGACTTCACAAAAAATTATATTAAAGCTTTCAAGGAAAAACAATAAGAGAGTCCGAGAAATTTAACAGCCGTAAAATCAACTAATCAACCGCATAATTTCTTGCCTCACTGTCATTTCTTTTAGATAAATTTGACCGGCGGATATGATTGATATCAGCCTGCTCAATAACAATCAACATTTTTTTTCAACGAGGGTCATCAATGAAAAGAATACGCTTCATTCTTATCGTCTCCGTTTTTGTCTTTATAATTTTACCGGCCAAATGTTTTTCTCAGCAGACTCATAAACCCGATTGGAAAGCATTCCGGTTTTTAATTGGGGAATGGACCGGCGAAGGCGGCGGCGCACAAGGAGGAACAGCATTTAAAATGGATCTTGACGATCAGGTCATGATTAGGAATAACTGGGCGGAGTACCCGCCGGCAAACGGGCGCCCTGCGGTTTCACATAGCGATCTGATGATCATTTTCCCCGAGAACAATTCGGTAAAAGCAATTTATTTTGATAACGAAGGACACGTTATTCACTACACTGCAAGTTTCTCTTCGGATTCCAGTAATCTTTATTTAACCGGCGATGTTATTCCTTCTTCGCCGAGATTTAGATTTATCTATACAAAGATCAGCAACGATAAATTGAAAGCAACTTTTGAGATTGCGCCCCCAGGCAAACCGGAGGACTTTAGTAAATATGTTGAAGGGGTTTTAAAAAAGAAAAGTTGAACCATCATGCAAAGAGAATTGAAATATCATCACCTTGGAATTCCGACAAAAGAGAAACGCAAAGGCGAAACGTATCTTGAAAAGTATAAGGTTTACGTCTCCGGCTACGGAACAAGCGAGTATAAAATCGAGTGGATGCGGTATGAGGATGATTCTCCTGTTAATGAACTTGTAAAGACAATTCCGCATGTGGCGTTTCAAGTTAAGGATGTGGAGGAAGCGATTAAGGGTAAAGAAATTTTAATTGAACCGAATAGTCCTTCCAGAGGAGTTACCGTTGCTTTTATAGTTGAGAACGGCGCACCGGTAGAGTTTTTGCAAATCGATGAGTCTGCCGGTGAATAGCACGACCGGAAAAACAAAAGGCCTTGAGAAAAAAGAGTGGGCAGCGCTGCTTGTGCTGATGATCATTTCGGCGGCGCTGCGTCTTCACACAAATTTCTCTACGGAATATATTCCGGGCAACAACGGCGCATTTTATCTTGTGATGATTCGCGACATCCTGGAAAAAGGTCACCTGGTAATGAAAGATTTTCCGCTTTTGTTCTGGCTTGAAGCGGGCATCGCTTTTATTCCGTTAAAACTCGGCATCGCGGGTATGAATGCTTCGATTGATATGACGTCGCGCATTTTCGATTCCACAGCTCCCGTACTTTCTGTTATCCCTGCTTATTTATTGATAAAAAAAATTCTGCCGGATAAAAAAGAATTTTTCTCGTCCCTTGTGTTTGCATCTGTTTCAATTCTATATTTTTCATTTCAAATACTAATCTCGGATTTTCAAAAGAACTCGCTGGGCTTAATGTGGTTGTTCTGGCTCATTTATTATTTATATCGGATACATGAAAAACCGGCTTTAAAAAATTATCTCGGCGCGTTCATGTTTTTTATACTAACCGGTTTAACTCATTACGGATGTACTGCGGTAGCTGTAACGGTGGTGGTGCTTGATTTAATGGTAAGGTATTCTCTTCGCTTAAACATTAAAAAATTTTTTAAAGCACTGTTGGTTTCGGCAATAATTATCGGCGCTTGCGTCGGCATGGTATTCATGATTAACAAATGGAGAGGTGAATTCTTTATTAATATACCTAAAGAAATTTTTGAAGACCCAATAATTATTCCTTTGTTGAACGGCCGTCCGGTGCTTTCGCCGTTTGAAGTCTTTAACATGATTTTAATAAACATAACCGCGATTGTTTCATTTATTATTTATTTGAAAAATTACAAAATTATAATCCCTCCTCTTAGATCATTCATCCTTTCGATGATTTTACTCTCGTTGTTTCTTTCTTCTCCCTTACTGAATGTTGATTCGGCGCTGCGGGTATATTTTATCTCTTACTTAATTGCGCTGCCGCTGATTCCGTTTATCTACAAATTCATTTCCGGCAAAACGAGTCAACGCGGCTATATTGTCCTGGCAGTTTTTATTATTTTGTTTTCAATCGTCTCCGTGAAAGGAAAAAAGCAGCAGTCCAACATGAATAAAAACATTTATGCCGAAATGATTAAGCTGCAAAAAGTTTTACCGCCAGAACCCCGAACAGTAATTATTGCTCGCCACGGTATGGAATTCTGGTCGATGTGGATTTTTAGAGTTAATGCTGTTCGCCAGGAGGCAGTGGCAAAAAGTTATTGGTCTTGGTACAAAAACATATTATTCCTTCATCAGAAAATGGAAACAGCGCAGTTTGGTCCTGCGGGATTATACGGCCCCCCGTATCCTCAGCCAACATTGCCGACGGGCAGTTACCTGATTTATAGTGATTCATATTTTGATTTGTA
>JAKAHQ010000185.1:0-3829 GCA_021814855.1 Bacteroidota bacterium
TTATTACCGGCGGCAATCATACATGGGATAAACATCAATCGCAGGAATATTTAAAGAAGGAATCCAAAGTTATTCGTCCGTTAAATTATCCCAAGGGGACTCACGGAAACGGTCATGCAATTGTGGATACTCCGAAGGGAAAAGTAGCTGTAATAAATTTGCAGGGCCGTGCGTTCATGGCGCCTATAGATTGCCCTTTCCGCGCTTCGGATTGGATAATAGCAAAGCTTAAACAGGAAGCCAAAGTAATTATAATTGATATGCATGCTGAAGCCACTGCGGAGAAGCTTGCTTTGGCAAATTATCTTGACGGAAAAGTTTCGGCAGTAATTGGTACGCATACACATGTACAAACTTCCGATGAAAGGATATTCACTAACGGGACCGGTTACATTACGGATTGCGGTATGACGGGTCCTTACGATTCGGTAATCGGTATGAAGACTGACGCAGCTATAAACCGCTTTCTTTATCAGACGCCGCAAAAATACCAAACTGCTACGGATAATGTTCATTTAGCCGCGTTATTGGTAAAAGTCGATGGTGAGACGGGCAAGTCCACGGAGATTGAAAGAATTTTTATACCGGAATTTGATAAAGCCCGGACGTCATAAAACTCAAGTGCGTTTTTGCTGCTGGGTGAACCAACGTACCATATATAATGCCGGATCATTATTGCGGAACATAGGTTTTAAAATAATTATAGAGAACTATGACAACATTAATCGATGGTAAGAAAGTTGCTGCTGAGATAAGAGAAGAATTAAAAGAGAAAGTTGCCTGGCTTAAATCGCTTAACATACGCGTTCCGGGACTTGTAACCATTATGGTCGGAGATAATCCTGCTTCGCAGTCGTATGTTACTTCAAAGGCCAAAGCCTGCAATGAAGTTGGTATGCTTTCAAAAGTTGAAATGCTTCCCGCGGAAGCTACAGAACAGTTTTTGCTGGATCTCATTGATCATTACAATGAGAGTAAAGAATACGACGGAATTTTAGTTCAGCTTCCTTTACCAAAGCACATTAATGAAGATAAGGTAATTGAACGTATTTCTCCTGCAAAAGATGTGGACGGGTTTCATCCGGCAAGTGTTGGCAACCTTGTAATTGGCAAAGACACATTTTATCCATGCACACCCAACGGAATAGTAGAACTTCTTAAACGATATAAAGTTGAAACAAGCGGCAAGCACGTTGTTGTTGTTGGAAGAAGCAACATAGTTGGAAAACCCGTTGCTAATATGCTTCTTCAGAAAAAGGAAGGAGCTAACGCTGTTGTAACGGTTTGCCATTCGGCAGCAAAAGACCTTTCGAAATTTACACGCGAAGCCGACATATTAATTGCTGCGATTGGCAAAGCTAACTTTATAACTGCGGATATGGTTAAAGACGGCGCTGCGGTTATAGATGTAGGTATTAATCGTGTGGAAGATTCATCCCGTCCCAAAGGATATAGAATTGTAGGCGATGTTGATTTCGATAATGTTTTCAATAAGACTTCCTTTATTACACCTGTGCCGGGCGGAGTTGGCCCCATGACGATAGCTATGCTGCTTCAAAATACATTTTTAGCATATATTAGAATTACAAAACAAAAATTAGATTGAGATATGAGCAATCCAATAGTTGACAAGGTTGTGTCCCAGGTTTTCATCGAGAAAGCCCTTCAGAATTTTTATTGTTCCGGCGGAACATGCGACGGCTGGGAAAGAAACGTTGTCGATCAACCTGAGACGGTAAAAACAATCATTAACAACGGGGCAGAAAGAATTGCCGCGGGCATAGGCGTTGGACATGAATTGATCGATAGGGAAATTGCCCGGATGATAGATCACACATTGTTAAAACCCGAAGCCACTCCCGAAGAAATTAGAAAACTTTGCGAGGAAGCCAGGACTTACGGCTTTGCTTCGGTGTGTATTAATCCTTGTTATGTCTCAATGAGTCGGGATTTGTTGAAAGGATCCGGTGTGAAAGTTTGTACCGTAATCGGTTTTCCGCTCGGCGCTACCACGACCGAAATTAAAAGAACTGAAGCTGAACAGGCTCTCAAAAACGGCGCTCAGGAAGTTGATATGGTAATTAATATCGGCATGCTGAAACAAGGAGAGTACGAATATGTATTTAACGATATTAACCAGGTTGTCTTAGCCGCAAAGAAGTTCGGTGCGATATGCAAGGTTATTATTGAGACTGCATTGTTGACTGACGAAGAAAAAATCAAAGCGTGTTTAATATCAAAAGAAGCTAAAGCAGACTTTGTAAAAACTTCAACCGGCTTTAGCAAAGGAGGCGCAACTGCCGGAGATGTAGCGTTAATGAAATATGTAGTCGGTTCAACCGTAGGTGTAAAAGCATCCGGCGGAATCAGAACTACAGAAGACGCTAAACTTATGATTGCCAGCGGAGCTGAAAGGATTGGCGCGAGTGCAAGCGTTAAAATTGTTAAAGGAGAAACGGTTCCGGCAGGTGGATATTGAATCGCCCTGGTTAGATGATTCCGTTTAAGCAATATTCTGTGAATGACTGAATAAAGTGTAAGCGAGGGATTTTTTGGTTTTAGATTTACTTGTTACAAAGACGGACGACGGTTTTACAGCTGAAGTGCCTTCAATAAAGGGCTGCGAAAGCTGGGCGCATAGCGAAGATGAAGTTATCGAAAAGACGATTGAAATGCTTAAATTTTATCTGCAAAGTCCCGCAGACAAAAAGTTTAACATTGACAGGGCCCGAAAAGAAGATTCATTAACGGTCTATAAACTTGTTTTCGACAAATGATGCGAAAGTTTAAAACGGATCAGCGGCTTCAAAAAATAACTGAAGTTGTTAAACAGCGCCAATTCTCGCTTAGAGTTGTAATGGAAAATATTCATGATCCGCATAATGTCAGCGCCGTATTTCGCACTTGCGATGCTGTCGGCGTTCCTAAAATCAGTCTCCTTTATCACATCGAATCGTTTCCCAAAATCAGCAGAACATCTTCTTCTTCTGCAAATAAATGGATTGAAACAGATAAGTTCACGGATGTAAAAATTTGTTTCGACAATCTACGAAGGCATGGATTCAAAATTTATTCGAGCATGCTTAATAAGAATGCGGTTAATCTGTACGATATTGATTTAACGCAAAAAATAGCCTTTGTATTCGGAAACGAGAAGCGCGGCGTCTCTCCGGATGCTGAAAAATATTCGGACGAAACTTTTTATATTCCTATGAAAGGTATGATACAAAGTTTAAATGTTTCGGTTGCGGCTGCGGTTACTTTATATGAAGCACAGCGGCAGCGAATGATCAAAGGTTTGTATTATGAGAGCGAACTTCCCGAAGATGAAATTGAAAAACTAATTGATTTATGGTGCGATAAATGATCCAAGAATTCAAGAAAGTAGAAAGTGTTCGGGGCGAAATTCATTTGGGCGGAGACAAATCCATATCTCACCGCGCGGTTATGTTTGCGGCGATGGCAAAAGGCGAATCTAAAATTTATAATTGTTCAGCAAGCGAGGATGTTACATCAACAATTAGCTGTTTTGAAAAACTCGGCTGCAACTTTGAAAGAGACGACGATTTTATCAGAGTAGAAGGAAAAGGATTTAAAGGATTTTCGGAACCGTCGGAAGATTTATACGCGGGAAATTCCGGCACAACGACTAGATTAATCAGCGGCATGTTGTGCGCTCAAAATTTTAATACTGTAATTACCGGCGACGAATCTTTATCGCGCAGGCCGATGAGAAGAATAGTGGATCCGCTGCGGCTGATGGGAGGAAACATATTTGCGAGCGAGCACGGTACTTTGCCTCTTCGAATTGCGCCTTCGAAAAAAATTA
>JAKAHQ010000185.1:3839-4923 GCA_021814855.1 Bacteroidota bacterium
AAGCCGACAAATTACAGACTGCAGGTAGCAAGCGCCCAGGTAAAAAGCGCTTTGCTTTTGTGCGCAGTTCACCTGGATGAAGAATCAATTATTATAGAACCGTGGTCGACAAGAAATCATACTGAAAAAATGCTTGGCATCAAAACGGAAAAGAGTAAGGAAGGCACTTACATTTATGTCTCCAAAAAAAATTATCCCAAACCTGTCGAGTTTACCGTGCCGTGCGATATTTCCAGTTCTGCTTTCTTTATAGTCCTGGCCCTTCTTACCCGGAATTCCGAAATCGTGATTAAAAATGTATCCATAAACGATACGCGGACAGGAATTATCGAAGTACTTAAAAACATGGGCGGACAAATTACAATAGAAAATTTCCGCACCGATAACGGCGAAGAAGTAGGTGATATAAGAGTAATTTCGAGCGAACTTCATAATGTCGAGATTCCGGTAGAAATGATTCCTAATATAATCGATGAGATACCGATTCTTTCCATAGCCGGAGTATTTGCAGAAGGGAATTTTAAAATTTCGGGCGCAAAGGAATTACGCGTGAAAGAATCCGATCGGATTAAATCGCTCTGCGATAATTTTAGAAGAATCGGTTTGAGTGTTAATGAATATGAAGACGGTTTCGATCTAAAAGGAAAAATTTCAGCCCAATCCGTTATGTTCGAAAGTTTTGGCGATCATAGAATTGCAATGGCATCTGCAGTGTTGGGTATGCTGAACGAAACCGGAGGTAAAGTCAACGGCTTCGAATGCGTCGCGATCTCGAATCCGAATTTTTTGAATCAGGTTGAATCGCTTTTATAGCTCCAAAATTTGATGCTCGAATTTATTAATTGCTAATTCGTTCACGAGCCAGCGAAGTATATCCGTACCGTATTTGTTTGTAAAATAAATCCAGTTCAGTTCCCGTTCCTGAAGATTGCCGTTCGGGTATAAGACATTTCTAACCTTGCTGATCTGCCGGATTGTCGAATCATATTTACGCTTTTGAGCGTCGAGCGTTTTATTCTTTAAGTAATTAAAAGTTTCTTCAATTCGCTGGCGTGACTTTGCGCTCTGATCCAACAGCGTTTTA
>JAKAHQ010000186.1 GCA_021814855.1 Bacteroidota bacterium
TCTTACCAATGCTGCGCCAATCATAAGCCATAAAGATAAAAGCGCGGCGTTTTCATGTGTTTCAAGAGCCTGCTTTAATGCCCCGGCCTCAGTAATTCCATCGCCAGCATATTCGCCTGATAAGTAAGCCGCTATAACTCCTACTGTTCCTAAAATTAGCAAATAATATCCTGCCCTGCCGAAGAATTCTTTTTTCATGATAAGACTAAGCAAGTCCGATAAAAATCCTACAATTAAAAGCGCTATAGGAAAATGTACAATCATAGGGTGAAGGTGTGTCATATCAAACATATTGATCTCCTAGTAAATTTTTGTTCCAAAATTAATTGCACCCTCTTAAAGCAGTCTAAGTAAATTCTTAAAATTTCCTTAAAATGTTGAAACGAATTATTAAATTGTAGATGGCATTAATACTAATGAGTTGTGTAAAACAAATATTAAAACGATAGAGAATAGAAAATGAAATTCAAATTATTACTGGCATCGTGTATTTTTTTATTGACCAATTTTATTTCAATTAAAGCTCAACAGCATTTCGTATTTCCCTTTCAGAATCCGAATTTAACTCCTCAACAAAGAGCGGAAGATGTAGTCTCCCGAATGACTCTTGAAGAAAAAATTTCTCAAATGGTTTACAATGCATCTGCTATAGAAAGATTGGGCATTCCGCAATATAATTGGTGGAACGAATGCCTCCACGGGGTTGCGCGTAACGGACTGGCAACTGTATTTCCTCAGCCAATCGGTTTAGCTGCTACGTGGGATAAAAATTTAATTTATAAAGTCGGCAACGCAATTTCTGACGAAGCCCGGGCTAAATACAACGATGCTCAATCGAGAGGTTGGAGAGGAATTTATCAAGGTTTGACTTTCTGGTCGCCCAACATAAATATATTCCGCGATCCGAGATGGGGACGCGGCATGGAAACTTATGGTGAGGATCCGTATCTCACCGGGCAAATGGCCGTACAGTTTATTAAGGGATTGCAAGGCAGCGATCCGAAATATTTAAAAGTAGTTGCAACTGCAAAGCACTATGGGATTCACAGCGGACCCGAACCGCTCCGACATAAATTTGATGTTAATGTTACAGACTACGACCTCCGCGAAACCTATTTGCCGGCTTTCAAAATGAGTGTTCAGCAAGGGCATGTTGCATCGATCATGTGCGCGTACAACAGCTTCCGCGGCAGCGCTTGTTGCAGCAGCGATCCATTGCTCGATATGATTCTCCGTGATGAATGGGGATTCAAAGGTTACGTGGTTTCGGATTGCTGGGCAATCTCCGATATCTATGAATTTCATAAACAGGTTAAAAATGCGGAAGAGGCATCTGCCGTTGCGGTTAACGCCGGCACTGATCTCGAATGCGGAAATTCTTACCCAAAACTTTTTAACGCTGTTAGAAACGGATTAACTAAGGAATCTGAAATCGATACTTCATTAGTTCGATTATTTGAAGCGAGATTTAAACTCGGAATGTTCGATTCCGCCGCGATGGTGCCTTATTCAAAAATAAAAATGAATGTAGTCGATTCGAAAGAAAACAGAGAGTTAGCCGGACGAACCGCCCGGGAATCGATAGTTCTTTTGAAAAATAATAATAAGATTCTTCCGCTAAAGAAAAATTTAAAAACTATAGCGGTGATAGGACCGAACGCTAACGACGAAGAGGTGCTTCTGGGAAATTATAACGGCATCCCCTCATTTACTAAAACTCCTCTTCAAGGAATTATCGATAAGGTGGGCGGCCATACAAAAGTAATTTACGAACGCGGTTGCGACGTTGCCGAAAATATTTCTTCGTTCGAAATTATCCCTTCGGAATTTTTATTCACTTCACTCGATAAAAAACAGCACGGGCTTAAACGCGAGGTTTTTGATAATGCCGAATTTAAAGGTAAACCTTATATTGAAACATTTGATAAAAAAATTGATATAAGATGGTTGAAAGATTCGGCTGATAAAATTTTTGAGGGCGGCAAAAGCATCCGCTGGAGCGGATATTTAATTCCTTCAAAAAGCGGCAGCTATAAAATTGGCGGCTATGGCGGCGAAACATTTAGCATTTATCTTGATGATTCCTTGGTTGCTAAACTTGAAGACCGTCATGAGTGCGCAAAGGATTTTAAGGAAGTTACTCTTGAGGCCAATAAACCATACAGAATAAAAATAGATTATCTCAATCCTTCCGGTTTTGTTCAACTGCAATTAATATGGTCGGCGCCGGATGAAAACGGCGAAGACCGCGCAATAGCTGCCGCCAAAAACAGCGATGTAACAATTTTGTGCATGGGGCTTTCTCCCCGTTTGGAAGGCGAAGAATTGCCGCTCCACATTAAGGGCTTTGACGGAGGCGATAGGGAAACTCTTGATTTGCCGGACACGCAGGAAAATCTGATAAGAAAAATCTCCGCTCTCGGTAAGCCGGTTGTGCTTGTATTGCTCAACGGCAGCGCCCTGAGTATTAATTGGGAGAATGAAACCATACCCGCAATTGTTGAATCGTGGTATGGCGGCGAGTCAGCCGGAAGCGCGATTGCGGATGTTCTCTTCGGCGATTATAATCCTGCAGGAAGATTGCCTGTTACTTTTTATAAATCTGTAAATCAGCTTCCGGATTTCACGGATTATAATATGCCAAGCGGTAATTCTTCCTATCTTAACGGAAATATAACCGTAACGTACAAATCAAAAACCCTTGGCAGAACCTACCGTTATTTTGAGGGAGAACCTCTTTATCCGTTCGGTTACGGTTTAAGCTTCACAACTTTCGAATACAAAAATTTGCGGCTGAGCAAAGATAAAATTCAAAACGGAGAGTCGACCAAACTATTTGTCGACGTGAAAAATACCGGCAAAGTTTCCGGCGACGAAGTTGTTCAGCTTTACGTTAGAGGTTCAAACTTTGATACCGGCGGAGCGCTGGAATCTTTGAAAGGTTTCGAAAGAATTTCTCTGAAGCCGAATCAAACAAAAACGGTTGAGTTTGATATTACGCCCGAATCGCTTCAAGAATATTTCGGCGATAAAGGATTTGTCGTTAATAAGGGCGAGCATTTTCTTATGATCGGTCCGTCTTCGGCAAGATCAACTTTGAAAGAAATAAAATTAATCGTGGAATAGTTGCCGTAATTTTATATTCATTAGGATAAATAAGGATCGCTGCAATTTGTGTTCTACAAGAGCGCATAAATTGAAAAAAATATTTTGGATATTCTTTCTTCCGGCCATGTTAACGGCTCAGCATTTGAAAGTCGGCGATCCTTACTTAACCTTCCGTGCCGAAGCGCATGATCCGCTTTATACTACCTACACAGCCGCAATGGAACGCTCCCGTCTTTACGGCGATAAGGGTTACAAGATGGATTACTATTCCGACTGTATGCCGGTAAATTATTCGGGTGATCAAGTCGGAAGATTTTATTGCGTTTGGAAAGTTGACCAGGTTGTTGTTATGAATACCGGCGAATATTTCCAACGACCGGTTGTAACCTCTTCTTTTCCTGATATGGCAATTATGGAATATCAACCGTTCAGGGGAATCAAGGTTCAGGAAACTTTCTTTGTTTACAGCTCATCGATTGCTGTAGTTAACCTGCAAATTAAAAATGACGACAATATAAATCATGAACTTGAACTCTATCCCGTTTTAGAATTAGGCAACGATTCGCTTCTTATAAAAAATTACGATAAAGAACACAACGGCTACCTAACTTATCATCATGAGTCCAAATACAGACTGATTAGCTCTCTTTACAAAAATGCGCCGTATCCAACCGAGACTTGTGATTTCTTTACGGCAAATTTTAAACCTTACTCTTACGGCGGTTATCTCGAAAACATCGATCAATTCTACAACACAATAAAAACAGATTGGTATGCCGAGAACCGGAACGACTCCTTAAATCACAAAACTTCCGGCAATGTAAATTTTGTATCGCTTCACGGAAAATTTTATTTGAAGCCCGGGGAAGAAATTAATGTTAGATATTTCCGGGGCTGGATCGATCAAAAAGAAGATGTACAAAAACTCGCCGATGAAATCGAAAAGCTTAAAACGGGATCGCTCCAAAAATATGTTGATGCCGATACGAAATTGTTTTCGCATATCCCGCAAATCAAATTTAAATCTCAGGATGAAAAATTAGTTTATCTCGGCGCGTTTAATCTTGTTCGCGGATGCATGCTTCCGCCGACAGAAAAAACAAAATATAATTTTTACGTTTTCTCCCGCCAGCCGTTGTGGGGATGGGGTCACGGTCACCAGGTTCTTCATGAATCATTGAGTATGCTGGCGTACGCGTATCTCGATCCGCAGTCTGCGGAAGAATCGCAGCGCGTTTACATGGAACAGCAGCGCAGCGACGGACTTATCGCTTACAGGCATGGTCCGCGCGGATTGCAGGACTATCCTCACTTCAGCAAGGAGTTGAATAAAGAAATGTCCACAACCTCTGCTCCGTTCTTTAGCTGGACTAACTGGGAGATTTACAAGGTAAGCAAGGACGAAAAATTTTTGGAAGATGCTTATCGTAGTGGTGTTGAATACACAAAATGGTTGATGGAAAATCGCGATGTAGATCACGATGGATTATTCGAGTGGGGGCCGTACGGCATTATTGAAAATGTCCGCGATTGGTACAACGCCGTATTTCAAGTGAGTAAGGAAAGACATCTTGATGTTGATAAGGAAGATATATCTGACGAATTGGATTGCGCCGATCTCACGTTCATGATGATCAAAGAGATGCATTCTCTTTCATCAATGGCCAATGAGCTTGGATTAAAAAAGGAATCCTTGGAGTGGGAGAGTAAAGCCCTGCAGACTACAAAACTTGTGAATGAAAAAATGTGGGATGACAGCAGCAAATTTTATTATTC
>JAKAHQ010000187.1 GCA_021814855.1 Bacteroidota bacterium
ACAAGCGCTGCAAATCGAAGCCATACGTGGCCGGTTACAGATGAGCCATTATCCACAACAATACATGTGTGCTGAAACACATCTTTATGATGGTATTCTTTCCGCTGATCTACTCCCGCCAAATTATGTATTTCCGGGAAGACCACTTTTAGAACTTCGCTTTCAAAAAGCAATTTAAGACCGACCGAAGGTTTAGGCGATGCAAGAATTTTCAAAAACTCATCGGAGATTCTTTCCTGCGAAACAATCTTTAATCTCTCGGCCATAACCCTTGCAGCTTCCATTACCGAATTATCAACTTCAAAATCAAGTTGTGATGCAAATCGAAATGCCCTCATTATCCTAAGCGGATCGTCGTCGAATGTTTTATACGGATCCAGCGGAGTACGAATGATTTTATCTTCAATATCTTTTACACCCCCGAATTTGTCTATCAACTCTCCTCTATTTTTCTTGTTGAGCGAAACGGCTAAACAATTTATTGTAAAGTCTCTTCTATTTATATCATCGTCAAAAGTTCCGCGTTCAACTTTGGGGTTTCTGCTGTTATGTTTATACGATTCTTTGCGGGCGCCGACAAATTCCAGGTCAATTCCCTTGTAATTAAAATGCGCGGTACCAAAATTTTTGAAGACGGTTAAATTCTCTACTCCAAGGGAACGGGATAATTCTTCGGCATATTCAATTGAATCTCCCACCACTAAAAAGTCGATTTCGTTTCTATTCCGATCAAGAATATAATCCCTCACATAGCCGCCCACAATAAAAAGCTCTTCTTGTCTTTCGTCCGCCAGCTCGGTCGCTCTTTCCAAAAACTCAAATCTATTTAGGAACTGTTCAAAATTATTTTTCATGATTAATAACAATCTTTGTCTCCGCAGCAAAATTTTTAAACCAATTTACCATTCGAAGATTCTCTACAAAGCGATGCTTGTTATCATTATCAAGATTAGCTTGAAGAGATTTAACGGCAAATATTTGTGCGTTATTGTAATCCCCGTTAATTAAAAAATACTTTGAAATTGCCATCATCGAATAATATGTTTCAAAATCGTTCGGAAGAACTTTGTTTTCTATTGAGATAAAAAATTTCTCAAGTTTATTTCCATCTTTAGAACGCAGCGAAACCATGTACGGAATAGTGTAATATTTTATTTCCTTTTCATTCAGCATTAGAAGCATAGCTTGCCTGCCCACTTCGGATGAATGAAGGTACGCTGTCAGCGAATCGACACCTCGCGAAAGAAAAGCTTTACGAATTAGAACACCATTTCTGTAGTCAATATGCGGATTCTGGGCAAAAAGAGAATCGTAAACCGTTCCTGCATCATTCGGTTTATTAATTTCAACCAGAAGATCCCCCTCCAATAGTTCCAGATAGAAATAGTATTGACCCTTTTTAAATTTAACAATTTCATCCCTCAAAAACTTTTCCGCTTCTTCATATTTGTTTAGTTTGGAAAGAGAGTTTACTATTCCGACAAGAGCATCGAACGTGTTTGAATAGCCGTAAACGGATTTGTAAATATCCAACGCAGCTTTAAAATTACCTTTATTAAAGAGCCGGCCAGCTTTTTTATTTTCGGAAGCCGCTACCCTTGGACAATACTTCTTAAAAATAGTTTGGCCGCTAAAGTAAAGCTGGGCCTGGTATTTATTAAAATCAATTTTGTAATTGGAAATAAATGATTCATAATCCGCGGCTAGTTCGATCAAATTTTTTCCAAACAGTTTTTTAAAATTCATATCCCCGTATAACTTTTCGACTTTGTCGATCCCGTAACCATCGCTCAAAAATTTTATAAACGAACCCGCATATACATACGACATGGCAGAAGCCTGGAGAAAGAAATTCATTCCGCTGAATAATTTTTCAATCGGAATTCTATAACCGGCTTTATATGCTAATCTAGCTAAGTAGTGCACCGGGTACCCATCATAATTATTTTCTACAGCCATCGCAAAACCTTCGAGCAAAGCCGAATTGAAACCATCAGCAATCTTAAATGGAGTTACGCCAAATCGCGAGGCCAGAACATGCACAAGCTCATGTTTAAGCGTAACAACAAAACTTGTCTTGTTAAGATAAATTTGATTGAGCCATGGTTTTGCAAGATTCGCATTGCCTGCGCCTATTAAATTTCTTTTTTGTTCGCGGTTCTCAAATATGTACGAATCAATCATATCCTTGTACCGGATGTTTAATGCGGCCTCATCCTGCTCGAGATAATATTCGTGAACTAATCCTGCAAACTCTGCTTCTTTATCCGTGAAGACGGAATCCGGGTAGAAAATATCGAAATGACTGCTGACGATTTTATTGCGAAGTGAATTTTCTAGCCGCGTTTTATCAGTTGCAAAATGCAGCATCGGCTTTGCAAAGTAAAAGCCAACAGCCAAGAACGTAAGTAACAAAATTATCAGCGGCTTATTTTTGAACATGCGCTTATAATAACCATCGACAGCAAAAATTATTATAATAAGAAATGCAATGTTCATCAACCTATAAGCAATCAAAAGATTGTTTACCGATAAGTCCTCATCATATATAGTACCCGGGAAATAACCGATAAGCAGGTTAAAGAAAGAAATTTCGGGATAACGATAGATCTCTATTATTGAAGACAACGCCAGAATCAAGAAAAAAAATAGAAATATAAGTACGCTAAATCGTTTGTTGATAAAAACTGCAAGGTAAGCAAATACTAGTCCGCTTATGTAAGCCGGTAATGTTACGGCGATGTAAAAGTAAAAACCATCTTCAAGCGGACATTTGGAAAAAAGAATTGTTGATAAAGCGCCTATAGCTAATGGAATAAAAGCAAAAGCAATAAGTATTTTTTTATCAGCAGAAACGAGTTTTAGAAAATCCGATTGCTGCTCTTTAGCCGATTTAAATTTAGAGATAAGAAAGAAACCGCCAATTAGAAATAATACGATTGAATTGACAGACGAAAATTCGTACCCTAACGAATTTGTCAAAGGGAGAAAAATCAATCCGAGATTAATGACGGTAATTGCAAAAAGAAAAATCAAGGATTTATTAAACCGGAAAGAAAATTGAAATAACTTCAAACTAAAATTCCGTTGTTTTTACTCGCTCAATATCGGCGCCAAGACTCATTAGTTTTTCTTCGATTCTTTGATAACCTCTGTCGATATGATAAATTCTAAGAACCTCGGTAGTACCGGAAGCGGCTAATCCTCCCAATACTAAAGAAGCGCTCGCGCGAAGATCGGTAGACATTACTTTAGCTCCGTTAAGAGTTTTAACCCCGCGTACTACCGCGCTGTTATTAACCGTTTCTATTTTTGCTCCAAGTCTATTTAATTCCGGTACATGGCTGAATCGATCATGATAAATTGTATCGGTTATAGTTGAAGTGCCTTCGGCAAGTGCCATATACGCTGTCCACTGAGCCTGCATATCTGTAGGAAATCCGGGATAGATATTTGCAGAAACATCCACGCTCTTCGGTACAAAATTTTCTCCATCTATCTCAATTATGTCTTCTGTATTTAAAAGTTTAATTCCGCTTTCTTCGAGTTTTATAAGTATGGCTTCAATATGTTCGGAATTTTTATAATCGAGACTAATTTTGCTTCGCGTTAGGGCGGCGGCTGTCAGCAATGTTCCCGCTTCAATTCTATCCGATATATTTTCTACTTCGGAAGATCGGAGGGAATCAACACCTTCAATTTCCAACACCGTCTTACCCAAACCATTTATTTTAGCGCCCATCTTAACAAGGTATTCAACCAAAAGAGATATTTCCGGTTCGATGGCTGCGTTGCTGATAACTGTTGTTCCTTTTGCTAGGACAGCCGCCATCAATGCATTTCCGGTAGCTCCAACCGAAGAGACATCAAAATGAATTTTAGCGCCGTGAAGCTTTGAAGCTTTAGCTAAGATGTATCCCTCAGCTAAGTCAATTTCTGCGCCGAGTTTCTTCATTGCTTCCAGATGAAGATTAATCGGTCTGGGGCCCCATGCACAGCCGCCTGGCAAAGAAACTTTTGCATAGCCGAATCTAGATAGCAACGGACCCAACACATAAACCGAAGCCCGCATTTTTTTTACATGTTCGTACGGCGCTTCCTGATTTGTAATACGGCTTGTATCGAGTCTTAGTTGGTGATTCGAAAATTCAGAGCTAACCCCGAGGTGGTCCAGAAGCTTTACCATCGTATAAACATCATTAACTTCCGGAACATTTTGTATTACGTTTAAACCGGCGTTTAATAAGGTTGCCGGCATTAAAGCTAAAACGGAATTTTTGGCCCCGCTAACTGTAACCTTGCCCGATAATTTTTTTCCGCCGTGAATTACAAATTTTTCCAATTGCTTCCTCAATAAATCTTAAACATCATTCCGTTTACGCCAACAATATATATTTTTCCAAACGTATCAACTGCAATGTCGTTCATATTTGAAAATATTTGCGAATCGACAAGACTCCATGTTTCGCCTTTGTCTGTTGAAACGATTAATGTTCCCTGGCTGCCGACGATTAAAACATTATCGTCGTTTATATATTTTACTTTCTGGAAACCGTTGGTCATTTTAGTTTCTATTCTATCCCAGCTTGAACCGTAATTCCGGGTGAAAAAAATTGTGCCGTCTCCCCCGGCCAAAATACCGTAGCCGTTCGAAGTAACATCTACCGACTTTAAATAATTATCCGTAAGAGATTGATTGTTAGGCGTCCAGGTATTTCCGCCGTCGTTTGTTGTTAACAACAATCCGTTCCATCCGGCCGCCACTCCTCTCTTAGAATCAAAAAAGGCGATATCAAAAATTATTTGATTGGTATTAGTCGAAACTTTAATCCAGTTATTTCCCCCGTTAACAGTTTTAAGAA
>JAKAHQ010000188.1 GCA_021814855.1 Bacteroidota bacterium
ATCTTTCCTCGATGAACTCGACGATATCTCTGTCACACTCGCATCCTCAATCAACCAGCAGAAATAAAATGCAGCTCGCTACCCTTTGTTATGTGATGGATCAAAACAAAACTTTGATGCTGTTCCGCAACAAAAAAAAGAACGATGTTCACGAAGGGAAATGGAACGGTCTCGGCGGAAAATTTGAGCAGGGCGAATCGCCGGAGGAATGTGTCATTCGTGAAGTTAAGGAAGAGAGCGGACTTCTTATTAAAAATCCAAAGCTGCGCGGTTTTATTACTTTTCCGATGTTCGACGGCAAGAAAGATTGGTACGTTTTTCTGTTCACCGCGCCGGAGTTTGAAGGGAAACTAATCGATTCTCATGAAGGCAGCCTGGGGTGGATTCCCAACGAAAATCTGCTTGATCTAAATTTGTGGGACGGCGACAGGATTTTTATCCCCTGGCTTTTTGAGGACAAATTTTTTTCAGCGAAATTTGTTTATGAAAACGGTAAATTCATTCGCCACTCTGTTGAGTTTTATCAATTTTGAGTTAGGAGTATTATGGCAAGAATTAAACCGAGAATTAGGGAAGGCGGTAACCGGCTATGGGATTTGGGCGAAGAGCGTGCCGCTGCCGAATCCTTAATGAACCAGCGATTAGGATTGTTCTTGATTTTATTCGCGATAATAATTGTCGGCGCTATTAATACGCAGAAAAAAATTCTGTTTCTGTCAGTTATGTTTATCGGCGCGGTTATATGTTGGGTGCTTGCTTACACTATAATTCGTTTAGCCCGCAAGATCGGTTTCCTTACTAAGGAAATCGATTCGATTGAAAACATCTCTGCTAAAAAGATTGATAGAAAAGGAGGCGGCAAGAGTACGCGTTTCCTGCTTGGGTATTTTGTTCCGATCTTTTGTTCCAGTCTCCTCGTGCTCGCATTTCTGATTGGATCAAGCGGATTGGTCGATTCCTATCTCTGGGTTCCTGCGATAAGTATGCCTCAAGTTGAACAAAAGGTTGAGCAAGTAAAAAATGATATTAAGGAAAAGATTATTCCGCGTAAAGATACTCTTTCGCAGAATTTCCAAAGCGTGGATAAGGTTATTTCCGATTCAAAAATAATCGATTCCGGCAGAAAGTATTTTCAATTGGAAAAAACTGTTGAGAAAGAAGTTACTCCCAAAACCACTTATGCGCCGCGAACTCATTTTAAAAATATTGACAGCGTAATGGTAACTTACAAGAGTTCTCCCAGGCAACGAGATTATTCTGCGCCAAAAGTTCAAGTGAATTCCGGAGCTGCCCCAAAGAGCGGGACCGATTCAAGATACTTTAAGGATATTCGAAGTATAATTGTTGAAGACAATTCAGGCTCATCGAAGCAATCCAAAATTAAAGTAAAGAAAGAAAATATATTTCCGCAAAAGTCGCCTCAAAAAGAAAAATTTGCGCCTCCTTCACCGCACTTCAAAAACATTGACAGCGTGATAAAGAAATAGGAGTCAATTCTTAATGGTGATAAGTATGATGCCTATATACCTGGCAGATAGCGCGAAATATTTTTACCATGCTACGGGAAAAGATTCCACGAACGAGTAAGCGGCTATTACTTTAACTAAAGTTCCTCTTTAGGAATCCCAAAATTAAATCATTCACACACGACGGATTTTCCATCGGGGACATGTGTCCAGCATGCGGAATAATCGCGATTTCGGAGTTTGGAATTTTTTCCGCCATTGCCCTCATTACCGGCGGCGGAGTTAATTTATCGAAAGAGCCGCACAACACCATGGATGGAACCTTAATATCTTTTAGAGTTTCTGTTGTATCGGTTCGGCTCATAATTGCTATAACAGCGCCTTTAACGCCGAGCGGATCGTTCTTACAAGCCAACTTTATTGTTTCCGAAAGCAGCCGCGGATTTTCCTTAGCCATTTCATCGGAAAAACAATTTGTAACAAATGGTTCAACAAAATTTGCTAATCCCTGCTTGTTGATTTGATTAATGTTTGCAGATCGTTTAAGCTTGCCGTTATTGTCATCGGCATCGGATCGAGTATCGCAAAGTATAAGGCCGCCGAACACTTCTTGTCTTTTTGCCGCTGCGCGCAAGGCGATATAACCTCCCATTGAAAGTCCACATAGAATAGGTTTGTTCAGTTTAAGTTCATCGATGACGGAAAAAAGATCGTCGACGTAAGCTTCCATAGTATATTGCCCATCGCCTACGTAGCTTTCGCCAAGACCGCGGACATCGTAGGCAACGCAAAAATAATTTTCTGTCAACGCTCCAATTTGGTTTAACCACATTGTATGATCATAAGGAAAACCGTGCACAAAAATGACCGATTGCTTTTTATCGTTGCCGAAAGTATTTACCGAGAGCCCGTTGATCTTAAGCTTCATTTGTGTATTCTCCAATCGTTTATGTTAAATAAATTTTTTAGTGTCCATTCTTAATAGTCAACTTAAATTTATTTGTCAAAGTTTCAAAAGAGTATTATAAAAATTGAAAAGGTTCCGTTTTATTGCACTGTAAAATAGTTAAACCAGCTATTTCTCAAGTCTGTCGAATTTTAGAAAATAATCGGCAGAGGTAAAAATGAAAAAGTACAAATTGGAATTACTTTTTATTTTTTCGGTCGTAGCAACCCTCATCATCGCATTATTTACTGCGTGCGACGATCACAACGGGATAGATAACCCTCGAATGATGCAGTTCGATTCTCCGCAATACTCAATTATCGATTACAACGATGTAAGAAACGCCATTGAAGACGCCGGAATTGACAACGACATGATGTTCAATAGTATAATGTTGAATTACGGCTTCATGAACGCCAACGGCTTTACTCAGGGTTCCGAATTAATGCGAGCAAATACCTGGCTGGCTGAATTTGACGGCAATAAAAATATCGGCTGGATTTTACGTTCGCTCGATTTGACATCTGCGCAGCGAGATTCAATAGATACGTTTATAATTACTTACCACGACAGCATGAAAACCCTGGTAAAGTCCTTTTACAATGAAATTAAGGACACAATTCAAAGCGCAAATATTCAAAGACACGTAATTATCGATTCGCTTAGAAACGGACAAATAAATTTGAGGCAAGCAGGAAATGATTTAACCGCTCTAAATATCGGTACAAGAAATAAAATTCAGAACGATCCGCTTGTGCAGAGCATTAAAAACGATATGTGTGAACAGCGTACTAATCTCTTCAACAATATCGGGTCGGTACTGACAGCCGAACAACTTACAAAATGGAACAACATGATTTCCAAAATAAAAAGTCCGTGTTAAAACTTGCGCGGGTAAACAAATTAAGAAAGACCGGTCCGCTATAGACCGGTTTTTTTATGTAGACTAACAAAATAATTATTAGAACACCTTGTATAATTAGATAAGCAAATCTCATCGGCAACGGTCTCGCAAGAAGTTAAACAAAGTAACTAAACAAAACTCAAACACTTATCTATGAGACCATTTATGTGCAATATTAAAATTGTATTTGACAAAATTTATCCTATGGCAAAAGCACTTCTCAAAAATAATTTTCGGCGAAATCTTAAAATTGATTTTGCTACTGAATGTTAGTAACTTTTTTGCACGAAGGATGTGAGGAGTTGCATTAAATCATTTAAAGTGTTGGTAACCGTTGCGGTCGTTTTTCTTGAATTTATAAATTTGTCGGCTTTCAAACCGGCAGCGGATTTGTCGCGAAACAAATTCATCTGGATATCACACTTTGTTTCAAACGATTCGTTATATAACAAGGGTTTGGAATCACTTCGATCGAAAGACACTTCTAAAGCCGAACGATATTTTAAAGCGTCCGTTATCGAAAATGACGACGCCGAATCCCACGTTGAGCTCGCTAAAATTTATTTGCGCCGGAATACCTACAACTCCCGCAACTTAGCTTATGATCATCTGAGGACGGCAGAGCTTCTTAAACCGAAGAACATATCAATCAAATATTTTTATGCGGACTTGTGTAAAGATTTTGCGCGCCTATCTGCATTCAAACAATACAATGAAATTATAGCGATCGACAGCAGCCAAATTGAGGCATGGATAAATCTTGGCGAATTGAAAGACCAGGATTTTACCGAGTACAATCACTCGGTTAGAAACATGGATGAGTTCTACGGCTCGCTGCAGGAATATGCTGACCAAGATTTTTATGAGGCCGAAAAATATTATAAGCATGCTCTAATGCTTGATTCGTTGAATTATTCCGCTTCGCTTAAGCTTGCGCTGCTTTACGAAAAGGCCGGTTTGTACGACAAAGGTCTTCCATACTTAATTCGTTTGGAGAAAAACAAAACGGCGGATAAAGATATTTATCTTTCTTTAGGCCTTCTTCATTACAAGACAAGAGATTTTAAAGATTGTCTTGCAGAGTATAAAAAAGCATTGAACCTTATGAAAGACAGCGAGCGGGAAGATTTTGTTTTTTATTCCGTCAAAACTTTGCTTCAGCCGATTTTGCAGGATGAGATGAAGAATATCAGCGACAGCGAACTCGGTGAGATCATCGATCGTTTTTGGCGCATCTCCGATCCAATGTATCTAACCGATTACAACGAAAGACTGCTCGCACATTACTCGCGGGTTGCATTTTCAAATTTGCATTTCAGCGTTCCTAAAATGGGAATTATCGGGTGGAAGACAGACCGTGGTGAAATTGTGCTACGCTACGGCGAGCCGTTAAACTTAATAAGAATAAGACCGCAGATGGGCGGCAATGCAGTAATGGCAAAAACCGAAGTATGGAATTATGCGGATATGACGCTTGGCTTTTCCGATCCCGCATCATCTGGTAATTACCAGTTTACGGCTCCTGCCGGGGAAAAAGATAAAGTG
>JAKAHQ010000189.1 GCA_021814855.1 Bacteroidota bacterium
ATCACCCGAAAGATAAACTTGCGCACTACGCAAGGGTGGCAACCGATATTGAATATGAATTCCCGTTCGGATGGGGAGAGATTGAGGGCATTCACAACAGAACAGATTTTGATCTCGGAAGACATCAGCAGTATTCCGGTAAATCCCAGCAGTACTTCGATGACGAAACAAAAGAAAAATATATTCCTTTTATTATAGAAACTTCCGCAGGCGCGAGCCGTTCGTTTATGGCTTTCTTGGTCGACGCGTATTACGAAGAAGAAGTTAACGGCGAAATGAGAAGCGTTTTAAGATTTCATCCGAAGCTGGCGCCTATTAAAGCGGCTATTCTTCCGCTCGTTAATAAAGACGGTATGCCTGAGATCGCAAGAAAAATTGAAGCCGATCTTCGTCCTTTCCTGAGAATATTTTACGATGATAAAGGTGCCGTTGGAAGACGTTACAGAAGGATGGATGAAGCTGGAACTCCGTTCTGTATTACAGTTGATACGCAGACATTGCAGGATGAAACTGTCACAGTGCGAGAGCGCGATTCGATGCAGCAGGTTCGCGTTTCTATCGAGGGATTGTTAACTTACTTATTGGACAAATTAAGATAGACCTATGTAGAGACTGGACACCCGTCTAAACTTGGTCTAGCCGAGGTGATGTCCCGTCTCTACTCTTTTATATAATCAATTAATCTGCGCCAAACCACCACATGCAATTATTATCAAGAGGCAGGCTTCCATTCTTGGGTTTGTAGAAAGGAATTTCATATTCCTCACCAAAAAGCCAAAATCTTTTTTTGTTAATAGTTTCCGGGTAGAAACAGGGACCGAGAGCGTTTATGTTTGCCTTTGGAAGTATACCGGAATTGAGCGTGCGCATTATATCCGCAAGGGTAGCTTCTCCGGCGTAAAATCTTATTAACGCGCTCAAACTTCCATTGGAAATAACAAGCGATTCGGTTCTGCAGCGTTTGTAAAGATCGCGAATAAAATCGTCGAGAGATTTAACACCGTTGCTATTTTTCATTATGGCGGCGTTTAAATTGTTTAGTAAAATATCACCGCGTTGTAATGTAAGTTTGTTTAATTCAAGGTCAGTCCAAAATTCCTTTGTTGCTTTTTCGTTGGTCTCAAACCTTACCGATGATGTATAATAATCGTTTAACATTTCATTGTACCGGCTTACGTATTCCTCAAGATTGATTAATCTGGCACGGAGAAGCAAAAGTCTTGCGTAGTATTCGCATACTCCTTCTTTGAACCAATAAACTAACTGCGGGGGGTCGGCAAATTGAATTGCGTCGCCGATCCAGTTGTGAAAATATTCGTGCGCAATTGTTTTTTTAAGATCGAAATCGATTTGGCTGCGGGGCGATAAATACAAGGCAAGCGCGTTTGTCCTGTCTTCGGCAATCGGACTATCCGGACTATCAAATGGAAGTACAATTACCACCTCGAAAGGATTGCTGCTGTCGTTCCAGAAATTGTTCTCGGTGGAAATTATTGTCTTAGTTACATCGCATAACTGATCAACGGAAAATGTCCAGTTGCCTCGCGCCGCAATATAAAGCTGCCCGGCTTGTGTAGCCCGGTTATAAATTTTAAAATCGCCGCCGGCAAATACTGCGTTGCGGAATTTCCATAATGCCGAATTAAATGCCTGATATGTTTGGTTTATGCCAAAGCTGTTTGCCAAATTCCAGCCGGAAGGAAAATGATTCCACGAAATTTTATAATCATATACATTGCTCCAATCCCATTTTGAAATAATAAAAAAAGTATCGCCGAAAAAATGAAAATAATTTTTACGTATCACCGGCAAATAATAGTTGGATGAGCCGACGTCGCCAAGGCTGGACTCTTCGAACTGATAATATATTCTAACCAGCGTGTTGGAGTAATATTTTACGGTTTTAATCTCGGGTCTATCCGTGTCTTCTATTGTTGTATTTGCGGAAATAGCTTTCAAAAATTTGATTGAAGTATTATCCACTCCTGCTGACGAACCGGTAGGCAGAAGCAATTTTGTCTCTCCGGATTTTTCGCCCTGGAACTCAAGAACAACAATTAAACGGAATGTGTTTATATCGTAAAAAGGTTCTACGGAGTAGCTGATGTCGAATTGTTTGTTTTCTTTATTGATTTGAGCTCTTTTGTTTTTATCGGAAGAAATATTAACCTCTCTTGGTTTTCCGATAAGCAAAGAATCGTTCAATTGCAGGATAAAGGAAAAAAATACAGCTAAATATAAAAACGGTAAAAGTCTTCTCATTCAAACCTAAATTTCTTTTCAATCCACAAAGTAGAATTACAAAAATAATCCATCATTTGAAATACAATTATTTGGTGAGTGCGTGCAAACGCATTTATTTCTCAAATAATATTATAACACCTTGAAATTTAATAAATCAACGTGGCTCGTTTTTCCGTTCTTAACTTTTAATAGAGAACCGCGTCTTATTGTTCGCAATTATAATGAATTTTTATAATTTTAAACATATCGAAACCACAAGCATTACCATTTCAAATCATTTCAAGGAGCTATCCTAATGAAAAAGAAATTCATTTTATTTTTTGTATTAATCGGATTCGCATTAGTCAGCGGCCAGGCCAGGAAAATTGACTTTGTCCAGTACAAACTGGATAACGGTCTAACAGTTATCTTGCATAAAGATGCATCGACGCCGATAGTTGCGGTTACGGTTCTTTACCATGTTGGGAGTAAAAACGAAGATCCGCAGAGAACCGGTTTTGCTCATTTCTTCGAACACTTAATGTTCGAGGGTTCGCCGAATATTCCGAGGGGTTCATACGATAAGATTATCGAGAACGCGGGCGGTCAGCTAAACGCCAACACAACCTTCGACCGTACTTTTTATTATGAAATTCTTCCTTCCAACCAGCTTGCACTCGGGCTTTATATGGAATCGGAAAGAATGCTTCATCTTAAAATCGACAGCATCGGCGTAGAGACACAGCGCAAAGTTGTTAAGGAAGAAAAGAAACAAAGACTGGATAACCAGCCGTACGGAACACTTGAAGAAAGAATTTTTGCGGATGCGTATAAGGTTCATCCTTACAGATGGACGCCGATCGGTTCCGACCAGTATATCGATAAAGCCACACTTGATGAATTCAAAGCTTTTTACAAAAGATTTTATGTTCCGCAGAATGCTACGTTATCAATTGCCGGCGATATAGATGTTGAAAAAACAAAAGAGCTTGTAAAAAAATATTTCGGAGATATTCCCAAAGGGACTTTGGAAATAACGCGCCCTCACGAAGTTGAACCGAAGAAAACTGCCGAAGTAAGAGACACTGTTTACGATAAAGTTCAGCTTCCGCTGGTTTGCCTTGCATATCATATGCCGGCACAGGGAACGCCCGATTACTATGCATTAAGCATGTTAACCACACTGCTTTCCGACGGCGAAAGCTCCCGTTTGGTAAAAGACATTAAAGATAAAGAACAGAAGGCCCTTTTTGTCGGATCAATTCCTCTTGCGCTTGAAGATCCGGGGTTGTTCATCGTTTACGGTTTGCCCAATGTTGGCATTCAAGCCGGCGATCTTGAAAAAGCGTTCAAAGATGAAATTTCGAAAGTTGAAAATAATTTGATAAGCGAAAAAGAATTTCAGAAGATCAGAAACCAGGTGGAAAGCGAGTTTGTAACGAGGAATGCTACGATGGCAGGAATAGCAGAAAGTCTTGCCGATTATTCTGTTTATTACGGCGATCCTAATTTGATTAATACTGAACTTAAACGCTACATGAATATTACACGGCAGGATATTAAACGCGTAGCCGATAAATATTTGACCAAAGAAAAAAGAGTTACAATTTATTATCTGCCCAAATCGATGGAAAAGAAATAATGCTGCAAATTTTATTTCAAGAAAATAAAAGTTTGATAAAAATCGGAGTATAAAATGTTCAAGAAAATATTAACACTTGCACTTGTGGTTTTAATTACGATCACCTCGTTTGCACAGCTGGATCGTACAAAACTTCCTGCCGCGGGTCCCGCCCCCGAAGTAAAAATAGGCGATTATGATTCATTTACATTACCTAACGGATTAAAAGTATTTGTCGTAGAAAATCACAAACTACCCCGCGTAACGTTTAGTCTTATCCTGGATGTCGATCCTGTTCTCGAAGGAAAGGATGCAGGTTATGTTTCAGCAGCAGGGGATCTGTTACGGTACGGAACTAAAAACAGGACTAAAGATAAATTAGATGAAGAAGTTGATTTCCTTGGGGCATCGCTTAATACTTCCGCTACCGGAGTTTCCGCATCCGGACTTGCCAAATACAAAGATAAGTTGCTCGATATTATGTCGGACGTTGTAATTAATTCTAATTTTACGCAGGAAAGTCTTGATAAGATAAAAAAGGAAATGCTTTCGAACCTTGCCGTAGCTAAAGACGAACCGAATTCAATAGCGCAAAGAGTACGCGAAGTTTTGATGTACGGAAAAGGTACTCCTTACGGCGAACAGGAAACCGAAGAAACCGTTAAAGCATTTTCTTTGGATATGTGCAAACAGTATTATCAAACATATTTTAAGCCGAACGTTGCATACCTTGCCGTTGTGGGCGATGTAAATAAAAAACAAATTCAGCCGCTGGTTGAAAAATATTTTGGCAAGTGGCAAAAGGGCGATGTGCCAAAGAATACTTATCAATTTCCCAAAGCCCCGCTAATCAATAAAGTTTGTTTAGTCGACCGGGAAAATTCTGTTCAATCGGTTATATCGGTATGCTACCCGGTTGATATGAAGATCGGCAATGAAGACGTAATTAAAGCCGGCGTGATGAACTTAATTCTTGGCGGAAGCTCTACAGGCAGATTGTTCATGGACTTGCGC
>JAKAHQ010000190.1:0-3315 GCA_021814855.1 Bacteroidota bacterium
ACGAACACGATACTGGTAATACGCGAACTCAACGAGCAAAAGCTTATGGAAGAGCAGGTTCAGCGCAACGAACGACTTGTTGCAATGGGCGCGCTTGCGTCTTCCGTTGCCCACGAGATTCGCAACCCGTTAAACTCTATAGGCACAATTGCCCAGCAGCTTGGCAAAGATTTCTTACCGAACGATAATGCGGAAGAATATAAAAGTTTAACGGACCTGGTATATAAAGAGGTTAAGCGAATCAACGAAACGGTTGAAAACTTTTTGAAATTTTCTAAACCGCAGCCGATTAAAGCCGAGCCGTTTTTACTTAGCGAATTATTCGATCAACTTGAAAAGCAGTATAGCCAGGTTCTTAGCCGTAAAGCCATAAAATTGAAAATGGAATTATCTTATGACGGCAACGTTGTATGGGATAAGACTCAAGTAAAGCAGGTTTTCATCAATCTCTTTGAAAACGCAATTGACGCGCTCGAAAGCGAAGGCGAGATTGAAATTACCGCGCAAGAAAAAAATAAAGACCTGGTAGAAATAAAATTTGCCGATACAGGTAAAGGAATTTCGTCTGATAATCAAAAACGGATTTTCAATTTATACTTTACAACAAAAACTAAAGGAAGCGGAATCGGGCTGAGCATTGTCCAAAAAATAATTGCCGAGCATAACGGTTTGATTTCAGTAAACAGCGAACCTGGCAAAGGAACTGCTTTTACTATTCGGCTGCCGAAACAATTTTCTTAAGGTGAAGAAATGAATCCCTTTTCAGTCTTAATAATCGACGACGAAGAGTCGCAGCTACTATCTTTGAAAAGTTTTCTCTCAAAGCGCGGATTAACAATTCATACCGCAACAAGCGGCGAAGCCGGATTTAAGATTGCGGAGAACAATACAATTGATATCGTTCTGACTGATTTCAACATGCCGGGCTGGGACGGGATGAAAGTGCTCGAAGAAATTAAAAAATTGAATCCGGAAATAGAATTAGTTGTAATGACCGCATTCGGCACGGTTGAAAACGCAGTACAACTAATGAAGGCGGGGGCATACGATTTTCTTACCAAACCAATAGACCTTGACGAACTGGAATCAATCATATATAGAATAAAAGAAAAAAAATTATTGATTGGCGAAAACAGGTTGTTAAAAGAGCAACTGCTGGATAAATTCAGGTTCGAGCAGATAATTTCTCAAAGCAAGTTGATGGAAAATGTTTTGAACACCGCAGGCAGGGTTGCCGTTTCAAAAACTACCGTTTTGATTAGAGGAGAAAGCGGTACCGGAAAAGAGTTAATAGCCAAGGCAATACATTTTGCCAGCCCAAGGAAGAATAAGCCGTTTGTTACTATTAATGTTGCATCGCTTTCCGAAAATCTTTTGGAAAGTGAATTGTTCGGTCATGAAAAGGGATCGTTCACCGGGGCAATTAATCATCGCATCGGGCGTTTTGAAGAAGCAGACGGCGGAACAATCTTCATAGACGAGGTTGGAGATATTCCTCTTGCGGTGCAGGTAAAATTGCTGCGCACAATACAATTCGGTGAATACCAAAGAATCGGCAGCAATCAAACTTCTAAAACCGATGTTAGAATAATTGCCGCGACCCACCGCAATATGGAAGAGATGATTAAGAACGGTGAGTTCCGCGAAGACTTATTTTACCGTTTAAATGTTGTCGAAATTCGTCTTCCTTCTTTACGTGAAAGAAAAGAAGATATACCTATTTTGATTGATTACTTTATTAAAAAGTACACAGCTGAAATTCAAAAAGAAGTTACGGGAATAAATAGAGAATCGCTCGATCGTCTTATAAAATATAATTTTCCCGGAAACATACGCGAACTTCAAAACATCATAGAGCGGGCCATAGTTCTAACCCGTAATAAATTAATCGAGCCGACTGATCTTCCGCCGCTGGCAGAACAAAATGAAAAGGAAAAAGCTCTGGATCCGTACAATTTTGATAGAGACTACGAGGAAAAAGTAAAAGCATTTGAATTAACTATGATACAGGAGGCGTTGAGCAGGACAGGCGGCAATAAAAGCGCCGCTGCAAGACTATTGGGAATAAGCGAAAGACATTTAAGAAGCAGGATAGAAAGAATTCAGCAATAGCAAATCGGTGTCTCTGCAACGACGGGAAGTGAACCACCGCGGAAACACCGATACTATTAAAAAGAAGTCCGAAAATTTTTAGAAAGCAGATACAATTCCAACTGAGGATTGCCCAAAATCTTTTCCAAAGTTGTATGTATACTCTCCTACCAATCTTATATTTCGTCTTAGAAGGTAACCAATGCTCAAAGTTCCGGATTTATATTTTAAATCTGCCAAATCGGAATCGATCCAATTATACATTGCGACACCGTACCATTTACTCTCGTCGCCTTCGGGGGTAAGAATCAGTTCACCGAAAAGTCCTTTTGTGTTAATTTCATTCGATATAAAAAAAGGTTTGTCATCTTTGCGTTGAGCGTACTGGAAATTAAGTTCAAGTTTGTCCAGGTACTTAATCGTGATATCCGGTCCCCACATAGTAAAATTGTTTGTAAAAGAATTGCCGATATCGTCCTTAAGATTTTCTTTACCAAAATAACCGAAAGCGCCAATCCTCAATCCCTCGGTAATATCCTGCGAAATTCTTCCGAGTACATTTTTATATTTATCGTCGTCAAAAATTCCAAAACCGTTAGCGGTTCCGATCCCATTACCGTTTAATACTTCTACCGCTATGTCCGTACCGGTTTTTATTTTATAGGTAAGCATAATGCCCCTATCATAAACCATATCTGCTTTTGCGTAACCGGGCTTAGCACCGTAGATGTGGTAATCCTCGAACGTTAGTCTTAATTCTCTTTTAAACAACGGATCCGAAACCTGAAATTGACCAACGTAGAGGTCAAGGTCTTCATCAAACAAGTTATTGAACATTAAGAAAGCGTCTTCGATTCCTACTATTTCGCCTTTCTCGCTGAAAAAGAAGTAGAAGTAATACGAAATATTCTTAGCCAAGGCCCCGCCGGATAAAAATTTGAGAATATACGGGGCGCTGAAATCGAATTTGTTTGAGTTTTCCAAATTATATGTGGCGTATCCTTCCAGCCTAATAGCAACAGGGAGTTCACGAAGAAGCGAAAGCTGATCGTCGCCGGTATCGTTGAAATACCGCGGCGCGTCTTTATCGGCGAGAACAAAACCGTTTCGGGCAAATTCATCTCCGTACGCTTTTAATTTTGGAAACGGGGAGTGACATGTCTGACAGCTCATGCTGTACTTTCTTGCAAAAGCCGGAATTCCAAAAGAAGCATTTGGAATTGA
>JAKAHQ010000190.1:3325-4844 GCA_021814855.1 Bacteroidota bacterium
CAACACAAAAACTAAAGCGGTCGCAAAGAAAATTATTTTATGTTTCATAGCCGCCTCGCTAATCCAGTATTGTAATTTCGGTTGAGTGCTCGTTTACTTTAACAATCTGCGATTCGCTCGCCGGTACGCCCAGAAAATCGGCAACCGGTTTAACGAGTAATTGATAATTCAGTACGGCAGTAATTTTCATTTGACCGGGCGCAGCATTGTTAGGTACTTTAAAGGTGCATGTTTCAATTTTAGTTTCTCTCGGTCCTATCCTGTAATCCACACCTTGCGAGGCAGTGTTCCATTGCTGAATCGTCATACGTCCTTGCGGATCGAAATACGGTTTTCTAAAAATCCTATCGCCGATCGGTATACCGTCTCTCTGTACTCCTTTAAAATTAGGATCGTTAAGAGCTATCCCCATATCTTGATAAGCGAGAGCGTCGCTGCCGATTAAGTACTCTTCACCGTCAAATCCTTTTTTATCAACCGGCAGATGGTAGACATTTCCTTTTGAATCCACTGCCTCAACGTGCATCCATACAATCCTATCTTCAACGGAACCGGTAGGAAATTTATGCCCGGTTTTTTGATTGAACAGGGCCACTGTAAATTTCACAACTCCGCCCGGCTCCACTTCTCTAATATCAGGATGAACGCGAAGCTCGATGACTCCGCGTACCTTGCCCGGATCGTGAGCGCCGTGGAATAGATGTAACTTCGCATCATTGTAAGCGGCTCCCATAGAAGCAGTTTTAAATTCGGCTTTTGTCATATGGCAATCCTGGCATTGAACACCTTCTTTATAATACGGTCCTTCCTTCCATTCAAGATGAGTTGACTTCACCCATATACCGTACGGATCTTTTTCGTTATGACAAATACCGCAAAAGTCGCCACTCTTGTGAATTTCAGTAGTAACTATTTCGTGTGCCGGCGATTGTACCTGAGGCTGCCTCGAGGTGAATTTTGTTTTACCGGGCTGCAATGTATAATTAAAATTAAACGGCGTATCTCCAACAAATCCTGTTATGCTATGGCAGACATCGCATGAAACCGATTCATTAGCCCGCGAGTTTTTATTAGGAAGCGGGGGCGGAACATCGCCGGAAGTAAATGCGATTGGCGTATGACAACCGTTGCATCCCGCCTTTACTTCTGCAACCTTGGCATCTTTTTCCGCGTGAGGCACAGCGAGCTTAAAGTACTCAATTTCATCCCATTCATGAGTATAAGCCTTGGACATCATTGCCTGCTGCCACTGCTGATAAAAATCTGTATGACATGCAGAGCCGCAATATTTTGGAGTCTTGAAATCATCGTACTTTAAAGCACCTAAACCTGTCTGGCATGGAAAATTTGAGAAGGAAACGAGATACAGTAGTATTGCAGTTGAGAAGATTTTTTTGTGGTTCATAAAATCTCCATAAGTTAAATTAATAAAAATGGATTATTTACTATCACGTTTTAAATTAGCTAATGCTTTAAGGATATGCAAGTCTTTGTTATTAATTGTTCCGTATTCTTATCC
>JAKAHQ010000191.1 GCA_021814855.1 Bacteroidota bacterium
AGATTATCTGGACAAAAGACCTCTATACGAGCGGCAAAATGAACCGGGGCATTAAGCTCGTTTTGGATAACGCAGAGGAAGTGCGTACTATTTACCGGGAAATGTATAAAAAACCGATTGCCGGCGTAAACCTTCTCAATTTCATCGACACGGCAGCTTCGGATACAATTAAAGGCACCTCAAACTCTGCAGGGTTTTACGATTTTACCAACATGATGCCCGGTTCGAATATAAGCATTGCGCCTGTAAGCGCTAAGAACCTGCCGGATTCGCTCACCAAGGCGGTTAATGCGATTGACGCACTAATGATATTTAACGCGAGAGACGGCGTTTCTTCCACACTGACGAGCATACAAAAAATAGCAGCCGATATTAACGCGGATGGAAAAATAAATTCTACGGATGCGTACGCGGCTTTGAAAATTTCCACCGGAGAATTAACAGCTGCAAGTTTTGGAGTGAACAACTGGGTCTTTGTAGATTCATCATATACGCTCAACTCAATTAACTGGTCCTCAGCACCTCAGAGCAAATCCTATTTACCGCTCGATACTGTAAGATCAAAACAAAGTTTTTGGGGAATGATTCGAGGGGATGTTGACGGCAGCTACAATAACACAAAAGATTCTACTAAGATAACATTGAACAAATCTTTAGGCGTCGCATCCGTTAACGGCACTAGGGCTGTTATCTACAGCGTTCCGCAGTTAATGACAATAAAGCCGGGCGATACATTATCCATTCCGCTTGAAGTTAAATTGAACGGGAATACAATCGGCGCGTTCAATTCAAGCATTCAATTAGATAAGAATTTATTCGCTTATACGGGTAAATATACCGAAGGCGCTTCGCTTCCTGGAAACAAGGGCTGGTGCTTCTCTACATATTTTGACTCCAACGGCAAATTGAATATTGCAGCAACCGATTTTTCGGAAACATTGAACCCCATAGTTAAGGACGGAATAATTGCTACGTTTAAATTTGTTGTTAAAGAAAATACAAAGATCGGCGATTCGTGCCCTATTGTTTTATCCGGTATTACTGCCGCCGACGCAAATTTAATAAACCTTCCCGCAGATGTTAAAAACGGTTCGGTTGTAATTTCTACCGTTACAAGCGCGGATAACAACAATTTGAATTATGAATACTCGCTTTCTCAAAACTATCCCAACCCGTTAAATCCTGCCACAACAATTAATTATTCCGTTAAAAAGGATGGCAATGTTGAACTGGAAATTTTTAATGTACTGGGGCAGCGCGTAGCGACGCTTGTTAACGGCGTTCAAGCTAAAGGTAATTATCGAGTTCAATGGGATGCAGGTAAGTACGCGAGCGGAATTTATTTCTACAGATTACGTTCGGGCGATTTTATCCGTACGATGAAAATGCTTCTCGTCAAATAGCCAGAAATACCATTACAAGTATAATTGAGGCGGCAATTCCTGCCGCCTTCTGATTTTCCCTTATTAAGTTACAATTTCAGCGTTATTTTAAACATAACCAAATCAATTACTTTCTTTGTTAAACCGACCATTTTTACTAAATTTGGCTTCAATTTTACGGGTAATTTATGATTTCAAGCATGACCGGCTATGGAAAAGCGGTACTCAGCAAAGATGATTTGAAGATTGAAACCGAAATCAAGAGTTTAAATAGCCGCTATCTCGATCTTTCCCTCCGGCTTCCCAAATTTTTGTTGAACAAAGAATTCGAGATCAGGGAGCGGGTAAAAAACAGCATTCGACGGGGGAAAATTTATTTATCGATTACGGTAAAAAAGGGAGAGTTTGAAGAGAAGTTCAACGAAGTGGACCCGGAAGGAATTCAGTTTGTCGCCGGACTGCTTACGGAAATTAAAAAAGCAGCTAAGGTTAAAACGCCTCTTGCTCTGAGCGACCTGCTGCAATTCCAGAATTTTTTATTCAAAGACGATAACGAGCAAGCCAGCGAAGAGTTTGACCTTGTAATGAACTCGATTGATAACGCAGTAAACGAATTGAATAAAATGCGTGATGCCGAAGGGCGGGAATTGGAAAAGGATTTGAGAAAAAGAATCGGATTGATCGAAGAATCGTTGACAAAAATTGAAAATAGATCCCAGGCCAGCGTAAAGGAATATTTTGATAAAGTAGTTGAACGGGCTAAATCGCTTGTCTCCGAATTTTCGAATAATCACGATAGACTTAACATGGAATTAGCGCTGTTGGCCGAGCGTTCGGATGTAACCGAGGAATCGGTAAGGTTGCGCAGTCATGTTAAAATGTTTCTTGAGACGATGCAGAAATCCGAAGACGCCGGCAGGAGGTTAAATTTTATTTTACAGGAAATGAACCGCGAAGCGAATACTATCAACAGTAAATCTGTTTCTTCTGAAATTTCTCACAGCGGAATAATAATAAAGGAAGAGATTGAAAAGATTCGGGAACAAATTCAAAATATCGAGTAGATGGTGGCAGGAAATAAAGCAAAACTTTTTGTGTTCGCGGCCCCAAGCGGTTCCGGTAAAACTACAATACTTAAAGATGTTCTGAAGAATTTTCCCGAATTTGTTTTTTCAATATCGGCTACAACCAGGAAAAAAAGATCGAGTGAGAAAAACGGCGTAGATTATTTTTTCATTACGGAAGAAGAATTTAAACAAAAAATTGCGGCCGGCGAATTTATTGAATGGGAAAAATTTTACGATTATTATTACGGTACGCTTAAAAATCAGATTGAAAAAAATCTATCGGATGGATTAAGCACGGTTCTGGAAGTGGATGTTAAAGGCGCGGTGAATATTAAGAAATCTTTTTCAAACGCTGTCCTTATATTTATTGCGCCACCAAGCATAGAAGAGCTGAAAGAAAGATTGATAAAGCGAAATACCGAAACCGATGAAGATCTTAAGAAACGAATTGAACGCGCCGAGATGGAATTAAATTTTAAAGATAAATTCGATTATGTGGTTTCGAATATCGACTTGGAAAACGCAAAAAAAGAAGTGAAAAGAATTATAGAAAAAGAAATATCATAGGAGAAATAAAATGGCTATAAAACCGGTAAACTTGACTACAATCAAGAAGAAAATACCAAACCTCTACGAAGCGGTTGTTGTTACCGCTAAACGCGCAAGAAAAATCAATGACGATAATAAACTCGAGTTCAATACCCTCATGAGCACTATGACTACCGGTCATGAAGATGAATTTGAGGATAGAGAAAATCCTGAACAACTGAAATTATCGTTGGAATTTGAAAAGCGCGAAAAACCGCATATTAAGGCTCTCGGCGAGATGATTACCGAAGGCATTGAATTCAGGTACAAAGAAGAAAAAGCAAAATAAACTTATATGTCAAGAATTGAAGCGGAGAGGATTTTTACATCTCCGCTTTTTTTATTTCATGTATGCACGAAAAAAATTAAATTCATAATGCCGAACATAAAAAGCGTTTAACTTTGACTCCGCAGACAAAAAAAATAATAAGCGAGTCCCTTAAAGATCAGCAGGAAATTTTCGGCGATCTGTTCATGGAGAATATCGACGAATCAATTGCCGCCTCGCTTAAAAAGGATAATATGGCTAACAGAATTTCCGAAAGAATCGAATCGAATTTTGAGAACAATTTGTTTCAGGAAGATTTTCAAAAAGCCAGGACTCTTGAAGAATTAAATTCGATGATATGCGACTGCCAAAAGTGCGCGCTTGGTAAAACGAGGAACAAATTTGTGTTCGGCGTGGGCAATCCGAATGCGGTTGCCATGCTGATAGGCGAAGCTCCCGGCGCAGATGAAGACGCTCAAGGCGAACCGTTTGTAGGACGGGCCGGTAAATTGTTGAACGACATACTCAAAGCGGTTAATCTGAAGCGTGAAGACGTTTACATTGCCAACATATTAAAGTGCCGGCCGCCTAACAACCGCGATCCTCTTCCTTCCGAGGAAGAGACGTGCATGCCTTATCTTCAAAAGCAGATTGAATTGATAAATCCCAAAATAATTTTATGTTTGGGAAGAATTGCGGCCAACGGATTGCTTGGCAAGAAACTATCTCTGGCGGCGCTGCGGGAATCGAATTACGAATTCAACGGCATAAAGGTAATGGCAACATATCACCCGGAGGCGCTGTTAAGAAATCCTCATTGGAAACGCGGCTGCTGGGAGGATTTCAAGAAATTTAGAAAATTTTACGACGAGCTAAGTTCTAATTAAAAATTTTTGACCGAATCATTTTCGGTCAAGGTAAAAATAAAATGGCAAAAAGAACCAGAGAAAATTTTGATCTTGAGAAATTAAAAACGTCAAGTAAGCAGCCGCCTGCCGTACCGGAAGTTGAAATGGCGGTGTTGGGCGCGATGCTGATGGATGAAGACGCGATTCCGAAAGCAATAGAGATTTTAAAACCCGACGCCTTTTTTGATAAGCGAAATAAAGTAGTCTTCGAAGCTATGTCGTCACTCTACGAAGCTAATGAGCCAATCGACACGGTTTCGGTATATGAAGAATTAAAAAAAGCCGGCAAGACCGACGACGCCGGCGGCGCAGCATACTTAAGCCGGTTAACGCAAGATATTTCATCTGCCGCAAATATAGATTACCATGCCCGCGTTGTTTTGGAAAAATGGATTTTGCGCCAGTTGATAAGCGCCTCAATGGAAATCGCCGGTTCGGCTTATGCCGGCAGCGAGGATGTATTCGATCTTCTTGATGCAGCCGAAGCAAAAATATTTCAAATATCTGAAGAGGGAATTAAGGAATCGTTCAAGTCGATGGATAAAGCCGTAAAGGAAGCGCTTGAACTTATTGAAGCAATTCACTCTAAAAATATTTCCACGTTCTCCGTTCCAAGCG
>JAKAHQ010000192.1 GCA_021814855.1 Bacteroidota bacterium
TTGGCACCGGTTATTAGACAAATTTTATCTTGAAGTGAAGATTCCATCTTACTTCATTAATAATTTAAAAGCGTGCGTCCAATGGTTATGCTTGAATCCGTATATAATCCACATCATAGCGAACGCCTCAAGCAAATAAGACTGGCTAATGTCTCCAATATCAATTACATTCTGCCAGCCGAAAGCTTTAGCGATATCCGTTACGTTTTTTTTTGCGTTTTCGTCGTTGCCGGCGATTACCAAATCCGGGTATCCTTCTTCCAATTTAGGATTTATCATTATATACGCGCTGATTGTATTAAATGCCTTTACAACTTTGGAGTTGGGCAGCCATCTTTGAATCAATTCTCCTGCGGAGTTACCGTGGGTTACCGTGAACTTTGGAGGAGTACCTTGGGAGAAATCGAGAGGATTGGTAACATCGATTACAATTTTGTTTTTGAAATTATCCTTTCCGGCAAGATTAACGGCGTTCTCGGTTCCCGCCCAAAATGTTGCTATTACAATTATATCTCCGAATCGAGCGGCATCTTCAAAGCTTCCAACGGAAGCTTTTATACCTGCACTCTTAAGCCAGTCGTTTAATTTGCCTGTGTCTCTTGTTCCGATTTTTACTTCATAACCGGTACGAAGAAATCCTAAACCTAATTGCTGTCCGACCGTACCCGAACCTAAAATTCCAACTTTCATGGGTATTCCTTTCCATCATCAAATGTTGATTAACAATCAAAACAATTTACTAGGATAACCCTAAAGCATATTAAATTGTTCCCTAAATTTATTTTAATCGAATAGATAGTTCTCTTCTTCATGTTTTCTTTCCTATAATTAATTCATTGCCTCGCTAATTGAGAAAGGAGATTTTCAAGCTGCTGCATACACCCTCGCTTTCGAAATTAATTTCAGAATTATTATTTGAACTATGAGAATTATCTTATGCAAACAGAACTAAATATTAATGCTTCGGCTTGCTTAATTTTTAATTTCGTTTAACAGCAATGATAAATAGTAAGGGAAAACATCATTCCATGAATTCCAATCGTGTGAAGAGGCCGGACGAACATCCAGCAAATGATCAATGTTTTTATTTTGGAGTATTGACGACATTCTCTTGTTATCGTAGGCATATAAATCCCACTCGCCGGTTCCCAAAATAATTTTCATTTTCTTAATCCTATCGAGGTACCAGGCATCTTCAAGATTCTGCATATAATCCGGCGGATTATTGAAGTAGCAGTTGTCATCATAGTATCCAAAGATAAATTGTTTTATATCGAAGAAACTTCCGATGGTTAAAAGTCGAGAAATTTTTTCCGGGTGACGGAACGCGGTATTTAACGCGTGGTAACCTCCGAAGTCAACGCCGCTTAATCCAACTTTTTTTACTCCCGTTTCAAAAACGGCAAAATCGATTACATCATTTAGAATCATCTTCTCATATAAGATATGCGCTTCTACCCTATCGGAAGGATCAATTGTGTAATTATACCAGCTTTGGGAATCGATTGTATCCGGGCAGTAGATTTTTATTTTTCCTTCGTTAATAAAATATTCGACTGAAGAAATTAATCCGTTTTCTTTTGCATCGTAATATTTACCTTGAGCCGGCGGGAAGAATATTAACGGGATTCCCGAATAACCGAATACAAGCATCTCGAAATCACGGCTTAAAAATTGAGTATACCATTTATGATAATGTTCTTCCATCAGTTTCCTGTTGAAGAGATGTGATGAATGGTCAACTGCCGGACAAATATAGAGAATGGTATTTTAATTTGCACAAAGAATTATAGAGGAAAATAAAAAGCCACCGGACTCGCGAAAATCCGATGGCTCTTAAGGTACTCTAGGAATTAGAGTAAAGTTTTGTAGCTGTGAAGAAGTTTCATATAGTTAGCTCTTTCGAAAGCGGCCGGTTCTGCAATCGCTTTCTGGCTCATGCTTCCTTTCATTGTTTGAATCGAATCGTATTCGTTCTTTTCCATCCATTCTTCCATGCCCTTTAGAATTTCTTTAATTCTTCCAACACCGTTAACAAGTAATTCGGAACATACCATAGCTACATCGCTTCCGGCCATCATAACTTTAAGCGCATCGATATGATTATGTATTCCGCTTGTCGCAGCGAGATTTGCTTTTATGTTTCCGTAAAGAATTGCTATCCATCTTAATGGAAGGCGCATTTCCCAGTTTGTGCTTAACATTAAGTTGGGAACTACCTCCAGCTTTTCAAGATCGAAATCCGGTTGATAGAATCTGTTGAACAATACTAAAGCGTCTGCGCCCGCCTGATCCAATTTTACAGCCATGTTGGACATCGATGAAAAGAAAGGACTCAGCTTTATGGCTACCGGAATTTTAACGTTGCTCTTCACGGCTTTTAAAGTATCAATATACATCTTTTCGATTTCTTCGCCTGAGAGAAGAGGGTTTGTAGCAACATAGTAAATGTTCAATTCAAGAGCGTCGGCTCCAGCTTGTTCAATGTTCTGAGCATATTTAACCCAGCCGCCGTTGCTAACTCCGTTCAAACTTCCTATAACCGGAATGTTAACGGCTTTCTTCAAGTTTGCTATATGATCTAAGTACTGGTAAGGTCCCAAATGAAATGCATCCGGCTGGGGAAAATAATTCAACGCTTCCGCGTAACTTTCCGCATGATTTGATAAGTAATGATCCAATTCACCGGATTCGTGAACAATCTGTTCTTCAAATAAAGAATAAACTACAACCGCGGCCGCTCCGGCGTCTTCCATAGCTTTAACCGTATCAACATTCTGAGAAAGCGGCGAAGCCGAAGGAACTATCGGGTTCTTTAATTCCAAGCCCATATATTTAGTTGTGAGATTCATTTTAACTCCAAATTTTATTCACAATTTTAAATTCAGTTTTTTGTTTCGGGTTTTGCTTCTTCACCGTCTTTCTTCGAATAGTCGAACGCCGCCATCTGTTCGTAAATCTTCCAGCGTTTCAATACGTCTTCTTGAGCCATTATCAGTAATTCGGCTGCTTCTTTCGGGTGAGATTTTGTCAACATCTTGTAACGTGTTTCTTTGTAAATATAGTCTTCGAGCTTAACCTTTGGAGCTTTCGAATCTAATTTAAGAGGATTCTTTCCTTCTTTAACATTATCCGGGTTGAAGCGGAATAACGGCCAGTAACCGCTATCGACTGCAAGTTTCTGGCTTTCCATTCCTTTTGCCATGTTAATACCGTGTGCAATACAATGGCTGTAAGCAATTATTATTGACGGTCCATCGTAAGCTTCCGCTTCTAAGAATGCGCGTACTGTCTGCGCGTCGTTTGAACCCATAGCGACTTTAGCCACATAGACGTTGCCGTAATTCATTGCCATCATACCAAGATCTTTTTTAGGAGTGGTTTTACCGGCAGCGGCAAATTTTGCAACCGCGCCAATACCGGTCGATTTGGACATCTGTCCGCCGGTGTTGGAATATACTTCAGTATCGAGAACTAAGATATTAACATTTTTGCCTGAAGCAATTACGTGATCCAATCCGCCGTAACCGATATCGTATGCCCACCCGTCGCCTCCGATAATCCAAACGGATTTTTTAACCAGATATTCGGCAACTTCAAGAAGTTTCTTCGCGTCGGCAGAAGAGTCGCCTTCAAGTTTTTTCTTCAGTTGTTCTACTCTTTCTCTCTGTTCGTAAATACCGGCTTCATTTTTTTGATCGGCGTTTAGAATCGCCTCTACCAATTCCTTTCCTAATTTATCGGCGAACTTAGCAACCAATTCTTTTGCAAATTGATTTTGTTTATCAACCGCCAGGCGCATACCAAAACCAAATTCGGCGTTATCTTCGAATAATGAATTCGACCAGGCCGGTCCGCGTCCTTCTTTGTTCTTTGCCCAAGGAGTTGTAGGTAAATTGCCGCCGTAAATCGAAGAACATCCGGTAGCGTTGGCAACCAATGCTCTGTCGCCGAACAATTGCGATACTAATTTAACGTAAGGAGTCTCACCGCATCCCGAACAAGCGCCGCTGTACTCAAAGAGCGGTTCGAGTAATTGATTGCTCTTAACCAGGCCGGTATTGATTTGTCTTCTGTCGAGTTCCGGTATGTTGAGGAAGAATTCATAATTCTCTCTTTCCTGTTCGCGGATCGGAATCTGCGGAACCATGTTGAGCGCTTTAAGACGTGTTTCTTTTTTGTTCTTTGCAGGACAAACTTCAACGCAAAGCTCGCAGCCTGTACAATCTTCTACAGCAACCTGAATTGTATAAGCATAACCTTCAGGGAATTCTTTTCCTTTTGCATCCATTGATTTGAATGTTGCAGGAGCGTCGGCAAGATATTTTTTATCGTAAGCTTTAATTCTTATTGAAGCATGAGGACAAACCATAGCACATTTACCGCACTGAATACAAACATCAGGATCCCAGGCAGGAACTTCCAAAGCGATATTTCTTTTTTCCCATTGTGTTGTTGCGCTTGGGAATGTTCCATCAACAGGCATTTCACTTACTTTAACATAATCACCCTTTCCTTCCATCATCTTTCCTAATACACTCTTAACATATTCAGGAGCTTTTCCGGAAACGATCGGAGGAAGTTCAATTGAACTTGTTGCTTTAGCAGGAACATCAATTTTGAATAAGTTTGCAAGAGTCTGATCAACAGCTTCGAAATTTTTCTTAACTATTTCTTCACCCTTTGCACCGTATGTTTTCTTGATTGCTTTTTTAATCTGTGCAATTGCTTCATCCTGCGGAAGAATACCGGAAATTGCAAAGAAGCATGTCTGCATGATTGTATTAACTCTGCTTCCCATTCCTGTTTTGTTTGCAACATCGTATCC
>JAKAHQ010000193.1 GCA_021814855.1 Bacteroidota bacterium
GAGTTGCACGTGCTGTTTCAAATCGCCATCGTCGGGATTGCTGCTGCCATTTTATCCAATGTGCTCAAGCAGGCAGGGCGCGACGAGATTGCGAGCGTGGTCACCATCACCGCTCTCGTCCTGGTGGCGCTGGGCTTCGGAAAGCTGGTCTTTGTATTTTGCGAAGAGTTCGTCTTTTTCTTTGCCGCTTAGTCCCTTGTCTTTTTTGTTAGCCGATTCCAAGTCCAAAGCATTTAGCTGAGTAGTTATATCTTTTACCTTCTTTTTCGCCTTTATAATCTCATCTGCGCTTCTTTGCGCTGCCATTTCAAAAGCTGATGAAGTATTTTGGCTAATACTGCTGATTATGTTCTCCCAAATAGTTGGCTCTATATCTTCGTTTTGTTTTTTCGCCAGGTCTTTAATTGCTAGATCCAGCCTCTCATTCAGGATTTTTTTCTCGAGAAGTTTTTCATAAGCCTTCGTTTCATTTGCGATTTCTTTTACTAAGTCCTCATGCTTTATCTTTTGGATAGTCATGTTTGCTAAAAAGTCGGGATACATCTTCTGCGCTTCTTTTATCTTCGAATTTCTTTCTTCGAGAGGTTTACTTTCGTCTATAATAGCCTCTGCCAATTGTTCAAATTTCATTTTTTCTGCATCAGCATTGTTGATAACCTCTTTCTCTGAATCGGATAGTTTCTCGTTGCTACTTGAAGACAAAGCGACCGCGGCTGCAATCCCGGCTGCTAAAGCGCCGACGGCAATCAATGCAGCCGTAAGTGGATTGAGCATTGCCCAAATTGTAATTGTTTCACCCATTGATATAATCGCTGGAATAATCTCCGTAAAAATAGCAGATGCAGCGGCTGAAATTCCAGTAACTCTCAATGCTATAAATGCTGCTCCCAAAGCTCCGATTGTGACGATAGCCCCGCTTAAAATTGGGAACGAACTGCTGAAGGAGAAAAGAAAATCTTTTATCGTGGTAACGAGGGGTAAAAGAGCTTGCGAGATCAACATACCCGCATTCTCTTTCATTTCCCCTATTGCATTATTCATTTGTATGATTGCACCCGCTCCGGTCTTAGCCGCATCTTGTGCCTGCCCGCCTATTCTAGAATTTAGATAATCAATTATTTTGGCAGTATCGCCGCTCTTCATTATCGTATCGTCAAGTCCTTTTATATAACGGTTGATCATTGTGCCGTTTCCAGCAAAAACATCGCCCATTACCCTAACAGCACTTTGTAGGTCAGTGCCCATTAAGGTTGCAAGATTTGCTACTTGTACTGCCGCTTGTTTTGTTTGTTCGGTGTTTAGGCCCATAGCGGTGAGCATGCCCATAGTACTTAAGTACTGCTCGTCGCCATAAAGAGTCGTTTGTTGTAAAGCGCCTGCGTATTGTTTGAAACCATCCATAGCTTCGTTTGAATACTGTCCCGACTGTCTAAGCGCAGTGGCTAATTTTTGTTCGCCGAGTTCTTGCCTGCCATATTCCTCTAACAATCCGCCGAAGGTTTCTTTCAGTGCGTTAAAAGATTCGCGTATGCCCTGGAAAAGGTTTCTAGCGTTTTCAAATGAACGGAGCATGCTTGTTTCAAAACCATTAACAGCTTGCTGACCGTATTTAAAAGATTTATAAAGCTCTTGGATGTTTTTATCGGTTAGTTGGATGGCGGCGTTCGCCTGCTGTCCGTTAATAGTGAGTACAAGTTGAATTTCGTTTTGCATTTGATTAACTTTTTAGCGTGAAAAATTTAATAATTATATTAATTTCCTTTACAGGAATAATTTTATTTTACGATTCCTGTATCCTTTTCCAATTCTTCTTCTGGCTACTCGTTATTAATCTTTTTTTCTTAATAAATAAAAAAATTAAAATTGCTTATTATCTTGATTCGCCAGATGAACATCGCCGTGACGTTTTCCATTATTGATCGTCTTTCATCTTTTCCCATTCAGCAATTCTCGTAAGCATTTCGTTTAATTCCTTTACCTTTATCATATACAGCCAATCGTAACAAAAATTATTTTCTAAATTCTCAATTAACGTGGCTTTACTTATATCGCCTTCGGCAAGTTTGAAAACCAACGACGAATGGCCATCGACCAGCGACTCATCCGGGTTAAAAAATGCCGGGTTTATTTCTGAGAGATTTTCAAGCCGATTTACGGCGTGCTTATATTCCCGGTTGAGCTCGGCGAAGAGGTTTTGATATTTTTCATCAAACTTTTTTTTCGCGTAAAAAAATCGTTGATAGCTGCGCTCGCTTCCTCAAAATCATCCTCGTAAATTTCGCCTTCGACCGGTTGTGTAAAGATTATATTGAGCAAAATTGCCATTTTTTCCTCAGCCAGGAAAGAAATAAGGGAGTTACGACCATTGTTCATATCCATAGCAGAAATTAGTTTTAAGATTGCGCCCCAATCTTTGATTGAATATTTCTCTTTAAGGTAATAATCTTTTCCATTGATCGAATATTTTCTTTGTTTCATTTTTTTTCTTCCGACTTCTGGCTTAACTCATCAAGTGCTTCTTTACGGGCAACTTCAACTTGCTGGGAAGCGCCGCGCAACTGGTTGAGTTGCGGATCGTTAGCAATCACTACCTCCACTCGCTCATCGTAGCGCTGTTTAAGTACCTGTTGCTTGGCGTCGTATTTTTTGTTTATCGCCACAGAATCGGCTTTTGATTGAGCTGCTAAAGGCAAAGCGCAAAGCAAAAAGAGTAGTAAAACGAAAAGAATAATTGTCTGTCTCATATTATTGCCTTACCCAAATTTTTACCACTTCATCACCATCAGCCTGCGGTAAATCTATTTCAGTCAATACAGCTCTTGCCTCTGCGGCAGCCTGCCTCTTTTCTGCGCCTATTGACCTACATTTTTCAACATAGCCATTGTAATTTGTGAACTCTTGAGAATTTCTGTCATTTAGACGAAGTAATTTAAGTTCCTCCGATTCTGAATATTTTTCTTTAATTGAAGCTTCGGTTTCCTTATTTATCTCATCGTCAGATTTTATATAATCGACTTTTATATATCGATTATCAATCAATTCGAATACGTCAATGCCCGGCATGTTTCTTCTCCTATAATGTTATGAATATTATTTAAGACTTTTTCCGCACTACAGTATTTGCATACTCCCTGCAAGCTTGCAAGTGATTTCATTATTTTACTTTCTGCCGCATTTGAGCGAGCAAATTTTTTAAACTTTTTATAATTTTGTGTCATTATCCTTTTTCTTAAAATTCTTTTTGTTGGGAATTGACGATAGCCAAGGAAATCAATTCCACGTTTTACGTTGAATACTGACGTCTTTCTGTTAAGTTTTAACTTAAGCTCGTCCTCTAAAAAATTTGTGATATTACCAAGCCAATTCCATAGTTGCTTTTTATTGTCATTTAAGACAACCATATCGTCCATATACCTCACATAATGTTTTACATGTAGGATTTCTTTTACAAAATGGTCAAGATGGTTAAGATAAATATTTGCAAACAGCTGAGAAGTTAAGTTACCGACCGGAATACCAGGGTCGTCTGTCGAATCAATTATTACTTCAAGCAGACGCAGCGTCTTCGCACATCGTATTTTTCTTCTTATTAGATTCTTAAGTGTCGCGTGGTCAATGGAATAAAAATATTTTTTGACATCCATCTTCAAACAAAAAGTTTCTTTGTTGTTTGCTAAATTCTTATTTAAATAAAAGTCCATCTTTTTGACTCCGGCAAGAGTGCCTTTTGCTTTTCTGCAAGCATAACTGTCGTTGATAAATGTCTTTTCAAATATCGGTTCGATTATATTATTGATTGCCTGGTGTATTATCCGATCGCGGAAAGGTAAGGCTAGGATTAATCTCTCTTTTGGTTCACGGACTATGAACTCCCTGTATCTTGAAGTCTTATAAACACCATAGATCAATTCATTCTGCAATGTAATTAAGTTTTCCTCTAGATTATTTGAAAACTGTAGAACCTCGGTTTTATATCTTTTGTTTCTCCTTGCCTTAAGATATGCACTATGTAAATTTTCGAAGCTACTAATTCTGTCGTAAGAGTTATTAAATGTTTTCAACAATGTCTCCTCTGCAATATTATCTTATAAAGTTACTAATCGCATAAAAGCACTGGATATTTTTGCCGCTTTTATCGGCAAGGTTCAAGTCTCCTTTTGTCGATTGCGCGCGTCCAAGCCCATAGACTTTGACATCTGGCATAAATAAGAGCTACACGGAAACCAATGTTCGAATTCGCGTTGCTGCGAGTGTTGTTGCAGTTCAGAGCCGGAACAGCCGCATTCGTAGTGTTGTTCCAATTCGCGCCGCGCAACGGGACAAAGGTACCGGCATAACAGACCGAACCTATTTCGTGCTTTTTATCCATCCACCTAACAATTTCCCTACTTCATTCAGTTGCCCGGACAAAAGCTCGTATTGTTTCAGCTTCAATAGTTGTAAATCCTTCGCTGCACGAAGGCGGAAGCGAAGGACGTCAAGCTGCACGTCCGCATCATAAAGGATTTTCTTTTTGAATTGCGACTTATTCGCAATTAGAAAGAGCGTCAAAATGTCAAAGAACGTTTTTTTTATATCCGCCGCCAGCGTAAATTTTTCCGACTTTGGAAAAATTTTGATTGCATTATGCAAATACAGATAGCAATCATATGCCTTCTGTATGATGATCATATCATTCAACGTGATCCTTGCAAAAACAGAATATCAGAGAACAGGTCACAGAGGAGACCAAAAAGCTACACGGAAACCAATGTTCGAATTCGCGCTGCTGCGAGTGTTGTTGCAGTTCAGAGCG
>JAKAHQ010000194.1 GCA_021814855.1 Bacteroidota bacterium
TTTCACGGTCGAAATCGATAAAGAATTAGCCAAACCCATAGAACTTGACGAACAAAAATTAAAATATATTCTCACAACATTAATATTCGTTTCCACTACTCTTACCGGGCAGGGCGAAATAAACATTAAAGTAACGGCCACCGATGACAAGAAAATCAGGTTTTCGGTTGAAGATAACGGCACGGCATTAAAAGAGGAAACGGCAGCAAAGTTCTTCGAGCCCTTCTCGCTTTCAAGTCAAAGCGAGTTTAAAAATTCCTCCCTTACCGGTTTAAGTTTGACCTTAGTCAAAAAATATATTAATTATCTCGGTGGTGATATTAGAGTTTCAAGTTCTTCCGATAAAGGAAATTCATTTACATTCATAATCAGCGGAGAGATAATGTCTGCACTGGAATCCAGTATTTCTCAATTACCAAAACCTACTGGAAAGAATAAAGTACTTGTGATTGAGGATGATTACGCTACTTCTAAATTATTAAGCAACTATCTCAACAAGTGGGGATACGACCCGACCATCGTTGGTACCGAGAGCCAAGCATTTAGCGTGATAGAAAAAGAAGAACTCCTCGCTATTATTCTTGATATCGAATTGCCGAATACAAACGGCCTTGAACTGTTGAAAAGGATTCACGACCATGCGAATACAAAAAATACTCCCGTCATAGTTTGTTCTGTAGAACCGGAGCAGCAAAAAGCTTTTATGATGGGCGCAGTGGAATATTTCATCAAACCGATCAATTATAATTTCCTCGTTGAAGTTCTTACAAATTATAAGCTGAGAAAGAATTCGAAAATTTTATGCGTTGACGACGATATACCGACTCTTAATTTGGTAAAGCAGGCAATTGAATCGGCAGGCTTTATTGCGCTCGCCGAGAATGTCTCCGCAAACGTTATGAATTCAATTCGCGACAAAGATGTAGACCTGGCAATTGTGGACCTTGATATGCCGACTCCGAATGGCTTTGAGTTAATAAAAATGATTAAGTCGGAAAAAAAGTTTGCCAACCTTCCAATCATTATTTATACGGGAAAAGAAAATTATCGGGAAGATTTAAGCAAGATAGAAGGACTGTTTGAAGAACTGCTGGAGAAACGATCTACCAACATAGAAGATTTGGCGGATACAATAAGCGCAATGATCAACAGGTATGAAACTCCCCCGCCGGTTGACGAAGTTATTCACAAACACGATGTGATTAAAATTTTGTTGGCAGAAGATTATAAGCACTCTCAAATTATAGTAACCCGGCTGCTTAAGAAAAATAATTTTGAAAACGTTGTTGTGGTTGAAAACGGAGAAGACGCCGTTCGAATGGCGCAGGAAGAAAAGTTTAGTCTGATCTTGATGGATATGCAAATGCCAATTATGAATGGCTTTGAGGCAACCGAAAAAATACGTGAGCTGCCGGATTACAAAAATGTTCCTATCATTGCTTTAACTGCCTTCGCTATGAAAGGCGACCGCGAAAAATGTTTGGAAGCCGGCGCGACCGATTATATCCCGAAACCGATCGACAGCAAAGAATTTATTGAGAAGGTAAAATACTACACCAATACACTGGCCTAATTTTATCGATATTAATTTCATAAGCCCGATTCATTCGGGCTTTTTTTATATTTGCACTCAAAATTTTTTATTGGAGATGTGATGGAAAATATTCGCGTTCGTTTTGCGCCAAGTCCTACCGGCTACCTGCATGTTGGCGGATTACGTACCGCATTATATAATTTTCTCTTTGCAAGAAAGAACGACGGGAAATTCATTTTAAGAATTGAAGACACGGATAGAAACAGGTACGTGGAAGGAGCTGTTGAAAATTTAATTGCTGCTCTTAAATGGGCCGGCTTGGAATACGACGAGGGACCCGATGCCGGAGGAAATTTCGGTCCGTATATGCAGTCCCAGCGGCTGGAGCTTTATCGCAAATATGCCGATGAATTGGTATCGAAGAGTCATGCCTACCACTGTTTCTGTACTGCAGAAAGACTGCAAGCATTACGCGAGAAACAGGAGCGACAAAAGCTGCCTCAGGCAAAATATGATAAGCATTGCCTAAGTCTTACCAAAGCAGAGATTGAAGAAAATCTTTCCCGCAATTTACCCTACGTAATTCGATTGAACGTTCAACCTAATCAAAGAATATATTTTGACGACATCATTCGCGAGCGCGTTGAATTCGACAGCAATAACGTCGACGATCAAGTGCTGATCAAAAGCGATGGTTATCCAACCTACCATATGGCAAATGTGGTTGACGATCACTTAATGGAAATAAGCCACGTAATTCGAGGCGAGGAATGGCTTTCTTCCACTCCCAAACATGTTTTGCTCTATGATTTTTTTGGTTGGGAACGTCCAAAGTTTGCGCATCTTCCGCTTCTCTTAAATCCGGATCGATCGAAACTTAGCAAGCGCCAGGGCGATGTTGCTGTAGAGGACTACCGAGATAAAGGTTACCTTAAAGAGGCCTTGGTCAATTTTGTTGCATTACTGGGATGGAACGCTGGCGACGACAAAGAGTTTTATTACCTAAACGAACTGACCGAGAAATTTTCTTTAGAGAGGGTCAACAAATCGGGCGCTGTTTTTGATATCATAAAGCTTAATTCCTTAAACGCCGAACACCTTCGTAAAAAATCCGATGCCGAGTTGCTGGAATTATTAAAAAAAGAAATCAGTGTCTCTTCATATTCGGAAAAATCATTTTCAGATAATTACCTGATGCAGGTAATCAACGCAATGAAAGAGCGCGTAAGCTTTGTTAAGGAGTTTATATCAAACGCCCCATACTTCTTTACTGAACCTGATTCCTACGATGAAGTTGCAAGACAAAAGAACTGGAAACCCGAAACCGCGGATCAAATAAAAAAACTACGCGATAGTTTTGCCGGCTTGAACAATCCTTCAAAAGAAGATTACGAGCATGCTCTTAAACAAATAGCTGGTGAGTTGAATATCGGCGCCGGAAAATTAATTCATCCGTTGCGGCTGGCGCTTTCCGGTATGAGTACGGGTCCTGGAGTCTACGACATTGTAGTAATCCTGGGAAAAGAAGAAACATTAAGACGGATTGATAATGCTTTGGAAAAGCTTCGCTGATAAATTTATTTTATTAGCATTATTTTTTGAACATTTATCCTGTCTTGAAATTTAATTCGTAGGAAGTATACACCGCTTGAATAATCATTCAGAAAAATATTCGTGTAGTTGATTCCGGCAGTGTAATTATTTTCAACTATTTGTTTTCGTAACCTTCCGAGGCAATCGAATAGATCAACAGTCACCAATCCATCTTTCGGTAAATCGAATTTAAGCGTTGTCGAATTATTGAATGGATTTGGATAATTATTAAATACTCTGAAATCGGTTGGAATTATTGATGCCTCGCTCGAATCTATTGGGACTCTTTCTGTCGAAAAAGCAAGTTGATCGTACGTGAGCGATTTTAAAATTTTCGCTTTCCTTCGAAGTTTTGTTATGCTATCCATATTGTCGCTGCCAAGCGCTGGGAAGAATGCCATCATTATCCATTGAGTATCCTTCGGAGCTAGATTGAATGGTCCTGTAAATAAATTAAATCCGGCGCCACCGCCTGTTCCTCCTGTAAACCACCAGCCGCTTTTCGAAACCGGATCGCCGTTAAACTGAAATTTTGTAATCTTACCCGTAGTGGGATCTATTCTGGGTTTTCCACCCACAGTGAGTCCTTTTGCAATATACCAAGCATCTTCAACAAAATAAGCAGGCCCGGTTTCAATGGTTGGATCCGAATCATCATCTATCCCGTGAAATGAAGTCATTTCCAAATTCTTATAGCCGCTTATTTTTTTGCCCTTGAAAATTGCACTTGAACCCGGTGAAATAACTTTTGGTCCATACAACAAAACATAACCAACTGCCGGTTGGTATTGACTATTAGTCCAATATGGTCGATCCCAACAGTAACCAAGCTGTAATGTTGTATCAACTCCGGGTGGATTATCGGCGACGTCAAAGTCAATATCGGTCCAAAGACCGATATAGGTCGAATCAATTTGTTCATTTCCCTTATTGATGATAGTCCATTCCATAAATACAACGTTTGATAAAATATCTTTGCTATCCCAGTACGAACCTTTGTGAGCATACATTAGTTGTTGTATTTCTACCGGGAATGGTTTTAAATGATGAGCATATCCACTGCTTGTATATTTACGTTGCGAGGTAGTCGTATCCAAACCGTTGTATACCGTCCAAAGTGTTTGATCTCCATAAATTTTGGGTTCTCCATAATTATTTTGAGGTGCGCCATACTTAATCGGCCAATCATGATAATCCGGATTAGAATTTGACTCGTTTCTGCCAATTTTATAAACTCTATATGAAAGCGAGTCTTGCGGTTTATATTGCATCGTCGGTAAACCATCAATGATTGGACCCGGAGAATAAAACGAACTCCACTGCGAAAGCGATAAATGAATCTCATCATTTATTTTCCCAATTACCCACAATCCTTGGTCAAAGAGAATCGTGTAGGGATATTCAATTTTCAGCCATTCACCGCCTCCCCAACCTGTCCCGCCAGGTGAATCGATTTTCCCCAAATTACTTACAAATAATTTAATGTTGTTAACGTCGAGAACGCTGTTGGTGTGATAATCGATTAGTTTTTGCTGTGCTGTTGTTCGCAATGCAAGGCAAAGAAATGAAAGAATTAAAATTTTCTTTCCCATATAAGCAGCCCGTTTATTGAGTATCGCTATTGGAATAATAATGAAATGAAGAATAAAAGTA
>JAKAHQ010000195.1 GCA_021814855.1 Bacteroidota bacterium
TCCGCTCGGTTGACCGTTATCTCCTAATTGCACAATCCAATTATTAACCTGACCGTTTTTAACCAACAAATACCAGCTTCCGTCATCGTCGATAAAAATTGAATTATCATAACCCAAGCCGGGAATAATTGACGGACAATTCACAACGGTCGGCATCGACCACGGCCCTCTCACATCATCTGCGGTTACAAAGTACATATTATGATTACCATCCCGGTTCTCAGAAAAAAAATCCCACCACTTGTTGTTATGATATACTACCTGTCCGCCCCAGCATCCTCCGGAAGGTGTGTCTCCGTAACCCGACCATGCAGCGCCGACCGGCTGGGCAATTGCTTCCCAATGAACAAGATCGGTTGAATGATAAATGACCGGTGTGGGATTAAACGACGAACCTGTTGTATAAAAATCTTTTCCTATTTTGGTTAAAGTGCAATCAGGATGATCTCCAGGAATTACCGGATTCATGTATGTCTGAAAAGAGGAGGACTGCGCGTGTAAAAAATTTCCAATCAGCAGAAGAAGACTAAGCTTCCAAAAAATTTTTTTGATTTCTTTCATGTCATTAAGCTCGGTTGTTAGCGCAAGCGCATGTTTGTTGAGATTAGAGATTCTTCCCATCACACTGATTTATTTAAAATGTTTCAAATGTTTTTTTATAATCTTTTCATCGACTTTTTATAATTACACGAGTTTCTTTTAATCCCGGAGATTTTGCATTAAGAGTTATTGAACCATGTTCCCCTTTCTTCGAGCGAACAATTACAATTGCTAAACCGTTAAATGCATTTCGTTGATGCGAAGGAAACGGAGTAAAACTTGTCGGGTCGCCGTTATCGGTTGCTGCTATTTCGCCTTCGCCTTCAATTTCAAACTTGATTAGATTATCCGCTGTCGGAACCGTCAGCCCGTTTTTATCTTCAACTTGTACAGTTATAAAAGATAAATCTTCTCCGTCGGCTTTAATCTCTTTACGATCTGCAGTTGCGAACAACCTAAATGGCACGCCGGTTGTTTTAACAACTTCTTCCGCCCATTTCTTGCCGTTCTTGTAAGCTACTGCCTTCAATTCACCGGGTTCATATTTCACATTGTCCCAGCGAAGACGGTATTCGTACTGTGCCTTTTTCTTTTTGCCGAGAGATTTTCCGTTGAGAAACAATTCCGCTTCATCGCCGGAAGTAAAAACATGAACTGGCGTTACCTTGCCAATGCGGTCCGGCCAATTCCAGTGAGGTAAAATATGAACCATAGGAAAATCCGGACGCCACTGAGATTGATAAAGATAAAATCGATCTTTTTTGAATCCGGCAAGATCGATAATTCCTGTATATGAACTTCGGGCTTCATAGTATGGAGTCGGCTCGCCTAAGTAATCAAAACCGTTCCAAACAAATTCTCCGGCAACAAAAGGATGCCTATCGATCGAACTAAAAACTTTATCCGCGGAAGCTCCGAAGTCGACAGCGTAAAGTTCATAGGAACTTACCTGGTGAATTTTAGAATCTCCTCCAATGCCTTCTCGAATAGGCGAACTGACTTCCTGCGTTACAGGGAATAGATAAATACCGCGGCTGCTGGCTGCCGAAGCGGTTTCGCTGCTTAGAATTACTTTATCTGGAAATTTTTTATGAAAAGCATCGTACTGAGGTTTTGTTCGAATCCGATTTGTTCCTTCAAACTCGGGCTCCTGACGAATTCCCTCACCCTGATAATTTAAGCTGATGACATCCATCATTCCAGAAAAAGGCATATCCGGTTTTGACCAGTTCATAGCGCTTGTAGAAGGACGCGTCGGATCTTCTTCTTTAACTATGTCGTGTAATTGTTTAGCTAATGCCGCGCCTTTTGCATCGGTATATTGTTCACCGACTTCGTTGCCGTAACTCCACATTATAACGGAAGCGTGGTTCCTGTCACGCCGTACCATAGCTCTTAAATCTTGTTCATGCCAATCGGAAAAGATCAAGTGAAAATCGAGCGGAGTTTTTTTCATCATCCATACGTCAAAAGCTTCGTCCATTACGAGAAAGCCCATGCGGTCGGTGAGTTCTAAAAATTCCGGAGCTGGCGGGTTATGCGCGGTACGAATCGCATTGCATCCCATCTCTCTTAGAATTTCAAGCTGACGCTCTGCAGCGCGAGTGTTAAACGCCGCTCCCAAAGCGCCAAGATCGTGATGCTCGTTTACTCCTTTGATTTTTATATGCTCGCCATTGATATAGATACCGGCATTAGGATCGAATCGTAATGACCTTATTCCAAACTTGGTTTTATATTGATCAATTTCTTTACCGTCTTGGTAAAGCGTTGTAACCGCAATATAACGGTTAGGAATCTGCGTTGGTGGCGGTCCCCAAAGTTTTGGATTTTTAATTGTAACTGTGCCTACAACTTTAGATTCTTTTCCCGCCAACACTTGTGTGGTCAGAGGCGAGAATTCGGTTACCGGATTATCGGATTTTTTACCGTCGCGGTTTAATTCAAACAACTTTGTAACAGCAGTTACTTTAGAATCACTGCCGGAATTATTATCTATTGTAACTTCAAGATTTATAACTGCGGAAGTCTTAGAAACATCGTGTGTTGTTATGTATGTACCCCAATGAGCTACATGAACAGCATTAGTTTTTACCAACCAAACATTGCGATATATTCCGCTGCCGGGATACCATCGCGATGAATTATTCGGATTGTCTAAACGAATTGCTATTTGGTTCTCTTCGCCGGGAATAATATACGGCGTTAAATCAACACGCCAGGAAGTATAACCATAAGGCCAGCCGCTGGCAAGCTTGCCGTTACACCAAACCATTGCATAAGACATAGCTCCGTCTATATCTAAGAATATCGACTTGCCTTTGTCGGATTTCGGAATGTCTATTTTTTTTCGGTACCAGGCAACTCCCTGAATAGGAAGGCGTCCCATACCGCCGCCAACTACAGGATTGCCGCCTTTGTAAAACGGTCCCTTGATTGCCCAGTCATGCGGCAGATTTACTTGTTCCCAAGCGCTATCATTAAAACTTTTTTGAACAAACGGGAAATCGCTGCCGGGATTTCCGTCGGGGCGGACAAAATGTTTTGTAGCATCTTTTATAAAATCGTTGCCGGTTGGCATTATCCATGGTTTAAGTACAATTTGCTTTGCGCTGACATTTTCCGCTTCGGTCGGTTTTGCGTCGGCAATTTTGTATTCTTCTATCTCTTTAACTTCAGGGCGAACATCATAAATTAAATCATCCGGTCTGGATGTAGAATCATATTTGAAAAATTTCCAATTCGCATTAATGGAAATACGCTCTCTTAGAAAACTGCCAGCAGGTGTTTTAGCAGTTTGAGCAAATGCCGGGATATATACTAACAGAAAAAGAAATGCAATTGATGCAATTTGTTTTTCCGTTTCAAAGTTGAACCATTGATGATGATCAACCATTTTAAAATTTAATTTACGCCGGAATGCGCTGCCGCCTCTTGTCATACAAATACTGTTTTTCTTCTTTGACCTTCTTGGCCAAGGTAATTGAACACAAAAGAATATTCTTAGTAAAATTTTTTTCATCCGAGATCATGAAGCTATTTCAACTGAAAAAAAAGCCTGCCCAGCAAGCTGGGCAGGCTTCGCTGAAATTTAACTTACTCAGCTAAACTATTTCTTTAATCGATGCTTTGATTAAAGACTTCTCATTATCAAAACAATATTTTGATAATTTCATAAGTAAGAAGAACATTGCAGCTTTACTTAAGCAGCATTAATTTCTTTACGCTTGAGAAATTGTCCGCTTTCAACGAATAGAAATATACTCCCGAAGAGAGATTCGTACCGTTGAAATTAACCTTATGATAACCAGCGTTTAGAACTCCGTCTACCAATTGAGAAACAACTCTACCCATTAAATCGTATACAACAAGTTTAACATAACCGTTCTTCGGAAGCGCGAACTCGATATTTGTTGTTGGATTAAACGGGTTGGGATAATTCTGGCTTAAAGAATAATCTGTTGGTAATTGATTGTTCTGTGTCTCATCAACTGCGGTAACGGTATAAGAATCCGGAATGGTAATAGGATTACCTAAATCTACCATCACATCTGTAACCTTCATAGCAGTGGCAGATGTGTTGCTAATTGCAAAGTTGATGCTGTTAAATTTAGTAACTACAGCCGGCGATTTTTTGTCTATTACGATACCGCCAAAGTTATAGCTCTTGTCGGCTTTCTCAATTGAATAACGAATTTCGTTTGTTCCATCTGCTTGAGGGGCAACAGAGAAAGCAAAATTGTAAACTCCCGCAGTGCCAACAGCATTTGCCGGATTTTGAATATTAGTGCTTACTATATAATTGCCGTTATTTTTATCAAACGGGGATGTACCGCTTGTTGCAAGCCATGGTTCATTTACAATTGCACCAACTGTTGCTAAATCATAAAGTCCGTATGTATTAGCCGGTAGTTTATCACTGTGCGGTGAGAACAAATAACCGTATTCATTATTATCGGTACCGGTCCAATGAGTGAAAGCAGATCCGCCGGTAGAATCAATTTTACCAGGATTAGGACAGTAGAATAAACCAAGATTCAGTGAACCCCAGTTTTCAAAACCGCCGCCGACTAATTCAAACTTTCCACTTACAATAAATGCTTTACCTGGTTTAGGAGTAACAGGAGTGGCCCATCCACCGAGTAAAGATGCCCAGTTGATTGGAGGTTTTGCACCGGTGATT